>JALOMF010000541.1 GCA_025455635.1 Saprospiraceae bacterium
AAAGTTCATGAAGCGGAGCCGCAAGCAGGCCTGGGATATAACTGGTGCCCGGCAACGCTGCCGATAACTTGCCTGCCACAAAGTCGGTCATGCGTTGTGCCGGTGCTTGTTGGCTGCCGTTGCCCGCATTGTACATTGTTTGCTCGACCGATTTTTGGAACTCAAGCGAAGTGAAAACCCCATGTTTTTCGTACGGTACTAGGTCGTTCATCTCTACCTGGACCACCGTGCCGGAATTTGCATAGGGTGAGTCCCGCCTCGACATGGACATGCCGTTCACCACGATTTCGCCGGGAGTAGTGGCTGCGGGTACCACAAGCCCGCCCGGGCACATGCAAAACGAAAACACGCCTCGGTCGCCAACCTGGCAAGCCAGGCGATAGCTGGACGCTGGCAGGTGTTCCTCCCGTTGTTCCTGTCCGTATTGGATTTTGTCAATCAATGGCTGCGGGTGCTCGACCCGCACGCCCAGGGCAAATGGTTTTGCCTCGATGAGTATCTTGTTTTTGTGCAGCATGGCATAGACGTCCCTTGCGGAGTGGCCCGTAGCCAGCACTACCGCATGGGCACGGCGTTCCGTTTTTTCATTCACGACAACACCGAGCATTCGGCCATTTTCAAGCAAAAAATCGGTGACCAGTGAATCAAAATGCACCTCGCCGCCATAATGCAGGATAGTTTCACGGATATTGGCCACGATTTGTGGCAGTTTGTTGGAGCCGATGTGCGGGTGCGCTTCAACTAAAATATCGGAGGATGCTCCGTGCTCTACCAACAATCGGAGCGCTTTGTAAATGTCGCCCCGCTTGTGGGAGCGGGTGTAAAGCTTGCCATCGGAGTAAGTGCCTGCGCCGCCCTCCCCAAAGCAGTAATTGGAGTTTGGGTTGACGATGCCAAACTGTTGGATGGCACGGAGGTCACGCCTTCTGCTTCGTACGTCTTTGCCCCGGTCAAAAACCACAGGTTTTAGCCCTAGCTCAATCAACTCCAGTGCGGCAAAATACCCCGCCGGCCCAGCGCCAATCACGATGACTTCTTTGGCTTCGCTCACTGGCTGGAGCTTGGCTAGCAGTGCTGGCTCTGCCTCGCTTTTTTCACCAATAAAAACCTCGGCTTTCAGCAAAACCAGTGGTTGGTGGCCCCTTGCGTCAATTGATTTGCGCAGCACGACCACTTCGTCAATGGATTCTGGCTTGAGGTTGCAAATCTCTGAAGCTCGGCGCTGGATGGCGAGCTGGTCGGCAGCCTCGGCTGGTGTGAGTTTGAATTCGATGGTTCGACGCATGGTGCGCCAAAGGTGAGGAGATAAAGTGGAATTGAAAAACTAACGGGTAAGGAGTATTGGAAACTTACTCCTTGGTTTCTGCTTTGACCAACGTTTTTTCGTCCCTAACCACAAAACTATCGGGCACAAAAACCCTAGTTTCGATGACCTCCGTGCTTTCGGCGCCAGTTTTTGTGCGCAGGGAGGCTCGTTTCTTGTCATGGCTGACCAAGGTCAAAGTTGAGGAGGTAGTCGTGTCAGCGTCAATCTGGTAACGAAGGTCTTTCTCTATGAAATGCTTGAGTACTGAGCCGGTGCTGTTGTAGAGCTTCACCTGGGTTTCCACCAGCACGTTGTTTCCAGCCCAAGGCACTATCGTGTATTGCCCGTAGAGGTCGAGCAATATGGTGGTTCTATCATCCAGCGAAAAAGTCTGGTGGAGTGTTTTTTCTAGCTGCGCAAAACTTGTATTTAGCGAGCCTACAATCAACAAGAAGAGGAAAGACAGCTTGTATTGCATTGAAAATCAATTGCTTGTGTTACGTATTGGCATTGCCCCAAAAAGAAAAGGGTGCAACGTCTGTAAGAACGCTGCACCCTTTCTTTTGTTTTATGCGAAACTGGAAACCTAGAAGGAAGATGCTGCTGTGCCAGCTTGTGGTTCCGATGCAGTTTTGCGCATGGTGATGGTTACATCTTTTGGCGCAAAGACGGAATAAGTGACGATTTCGCCAAGTTGCTGGCCGCTTCCCAGCTTGATTTGGCGGGCCAATCCGGGGGCTACGATGGTGTACACACCGTTTACTTCCTTGTTGTCCAAGTTATACCTTCCAGTGGTTACTAGTGATTTCAGCATGGTCTCACTGCCATTTTGCAGGGTAATGGTCATCTGAACACGCATCACGGGTTCGTTCCATGTAGTCACTTTTACTGGGCCTTCCATGTCCAACATGACGGTGCTTTTACCGTCTAAGTTGAAGGATTTGACCAGTGTTTTTTCGGTATGATGCGCCAAAATTGGAGCAGCGACAAGTAAGAGCGGTAAGAAAAGGAATGAGATTTTGTTTTTCATAAGACCTCCTTTTGTTCGTTGGGTAAATTTATGGTAATATAAAATTAAAGTCAAGTTTTTTTTAAAAAAAACCATATCACTTTGAGGGTTTTATGACCACCGGTAATTTCCCAATTTTAATGAGCGTTCAATTTCAAGGACGCAAGAGGTCGAAGGCAGGTTGGGTATGGGCAAAAAAAAGTCCCTGGAAAGTGTAAACCAGGGACTAAGTTTGATTTTTGCCTTAATTCTCAACTCAAATTCTAACGGTGACGCCAATATTGACTATCGAAATTCCATATCCCAATTCTCCATAAAGGCTTACCCGCTTGGCAACCTTGTAAGTGGCACCCATGTAAGCGGCATAAGCAAGTCTTCCTTTTTTGGCATTCGGATTAAAAGGGGTTGGCCCACCTTCTGGCCGAATGACCAAAGCTTTTGTTTGGTTTTGGTATTCTTTCACGTCTGCATGATGCACACCTAGCATGACGCCACCATAACCAGCTACTTTTTCAGAAAAAGGTTTTTTCACTTCAGTTCTGAGGCCAAAAACCTTTGTCTTGTTGGTTACGAAAGAACCGCCGTTGTCAATGAAGTCTTTCGAGCTGGAAGTTGTGGAAGAAAATCCAAAAAAAGCGCCTAGGGTGAAATTTTTTGTCAAATCATAGCCAAGCATAAAGCTGACTGGAAGCATTCCATTGTTTTCGCTTGCTTTGGTGTAGGTCGGCAACAGACCTATTCCAGTGCTGATAGTTATCCTACTTGGAGTTGATTTGCTGGTCTGGGCCGATAAGGTGGTTGTGTTTCCAATAGCCCCGCAGAGAAGGAGGGCCATAAAAAGCCTTTTCATAGTTTAAGTTTTTGTATATAATAGTGGATGTTGTAAAAAGGAAGGTGAAAAACCAAAGGCAAGCTTCGTGCCATATTTTAAAATCGAGATGTGTTTGTTTCCAAATAAAAATAAAAAATGACAAAGCTGAATTGCTTATTTTGGATTATT
>JALOMF010000542.1 GCA_025455635.1 Saprospiraceae bacterium
CTCCCGTCCACCGTCTCCCGTCCACCGTCTCCCGTCCACCGTCTCCCGTCCACCGTCTCCCGTCCACCGTCTCCCGTCAACCCTTTTCATAAAATAAATGTTAAACCATGCGTTTAGAGCTTTGGCGGGCGTGTCCTTGCGGCAACGCATCGTCAGAAGCCCGGCAGTCCGCCAATTTGACCTACATTTGTTCCAAAATCTATTTCAAAAAAATGAAGCAAATCATCAGCCTGTTATTTGTGCTTTTTGTGGCCTTCGGCCCAATTTGGGCGCAGCCCGCCACGGCCCCAATCCGCAATCCGCAATCCGAAATCGGGAATCAGCAAACCGCCCCCACCAAGGAAGACAAGGCCCTGCTGTGGCGCATCAGCGGCAAGGGGCTGGCCACGGCCTCGTACCTCTACGGCACCATCCACATGATTGGCAAGGACGACTTCTTCCTGACGGACAGCACCCGCTCGGCCATTGACCGGGCCAAGCTCGTCACCTTTGAAATCAACATGGAGGACATGATGGACATCTCCTCGCAGCTTGGCTTGATGATGAAATCGTTCATGAGCGGCGGCAAAACGCTCAAAGACCTCCTCAGCCCAGCGGACTACGACCTCGTGAAAGCCCATTTTGACAAGCAGGGCATGCCCATTTTCCTGTTCGAGCGCATGAAGCCGATGTTCCTCACCGTGATGGCCGACATGGACATGAGCGACCTCGGCGGCGGCCTTGGTGGCGATGGCGACATGGTCTCCTACGAGATGGAAATCATGGACATTGCGCAGCAAAACAAGTCCAAAATAGGCGGCCTCGAAACCGCCGAGTACCAAATGAGCATGTTCGACAGCATCCCCTACGAAGACCAGGCGAAGATGCTCGTCGAGTCCATCAAAATGTCCAGCAGCGAAAGCAGCGAGGAAGACGGCCAGTTCGCCGAAATGGTGAAGCTCTACAAGGCGCAGGACATCGTGGGCATGGTGTCCATGATGGGCGAGGAGGACAGCGGCATCGGCGGCTACGAAGACCTGCTGCTCAACCAGCGCAACCGCAATTGGATACCCGTCATGGGCGAGATGATGGTGAAACAGCCCACCTTCTTCGCCGTCGGTGCCGGGCACTTGGCAGGTGACCAAGGGGTGATTTCGCTGCTGCGCAAGGAGGGGTACAAGGTGGAGGCGGTGAGGTGATTTACGATTTTTGGATTTACGATTTACGATTGGGAGTGTGGGTTGAGCAGACTCCCCAATCGTAAATCCAAAATCGTATTTCGTAAATAAAACAAACGATAACCAATGCAAACAGCTACATATCCCACCGCCCAGCGCCTTTTCGATTTGCAGCTTCGCAATGCACCAGCCGTAGCCAAGACTACGCCCCGAGAGCGCATCGCCAAGCTGAACCGCCTGTTGGACGCCGTGCTGCGCAACCGCCAAGCCATGCGGGACGCCATGTTTGCCGACTACCGCAAGCCGCCCTTCGAGGTGGATGCCGTGGAGGTGCTGCCCATCACCGGGGCCATCCGCCATACCCGTTCCCAGCTTCGCCGCTGGATGCAGCCGCAACGGGTGCCCACGCCGCTGGCCTTCCTTGGCGGTAGCTCGTGGGTGCAGTACGAGCCGAAAGGCGTCTGCCTCATCATTTCCCCTTGGAATTTCCCGTTCAACCTCTCGTTTCTGCCGCTCGTCTCGGCCATTGCCGCAGGCAACACAGCCATCATCAAGCCCTCTGAAATGACGCCGCACTCGTCGGCGGTGATTCGGAAAATCGTGGCGGAGGTGTTCGAGGAAAACGAAGTGGCCGTCGTGGAAGGCGATGTGGAAGCCTCGAAAGCACTGTCGGAGTTGCCGTTCAACCATATCTTTTTCACGGGAGCGCCGAGCATCGGCAAGCAGGTGATGAAGGCCGCCGCCGAGCACCTCACTTCGGTCACACTGGAACTGGGCGGCAAGTCCCCCACCATCGTGGACGAGACCGCCGACCTGGCCACCACGGCCACCCGCATCATACGGGGCAAATTCGCCAACTGCGGCCAAATCTGCATCGCCCCGGACTATATTCTGGTACACGAAAAAGTGCAGGCCGAACTATTGGATTTGATGAAAAAACGCCTCGTGGAGGGCTACGGCGACGATGCCTCCAAATCCGATTCCTATCCCCGCATGGTGAACGCCCGGCATTTTGCGAGGGTAAAAAACTACTTGGAGGATGCGCTGCAAAGCGGTGCAAAAATCGTGGCCGGGGGCCGCACCAACGCCGCTGAGAACTATATCGAGCCGACCATTTTGACCCATACTGCTCCCGATTCGCTGGTGATGCAGGAAGAGATTTTCGGGCCGCTGCTGCCCGTGCTTCCTTACCGCAACTTGGACGAGGCCATCGCCTTCGTCAATGCCGGGGAGCGCCCGCTGACCCTCAGCATTTTTTCAAAAAACAGGGAAATCCAGCGCCGTGTGCTGGCCGAGACCCGTGCCGGTAATTCCTGCGTGAACCACTGTCAGTTGCATTTTTACAACCACGACCTGCCCTTCGGCGGCGTGAACAACAGCGGCAGCGGCAAATCGCATGGTTGGTACGGTTTTCAGGAGTTCACGAACGCCCGTGCCGTTTACCGTCAGGACTTCTGGGGGCCGAGCGAGCTGCTGCGGGCGCCTTATGACAAGACGAAGATGTGGATTTTGGATATGGCGATAAAGTGGCTGTAGTCAGGAAATTCATTTCCTGACAGTTCTAAACATTGGGAAATAAATTTCCCAACTACAAGACAATTGCATACAATGAAAACAACAAATCCTAAAGAATTTGTCGAGCTTTTAGAGGTGTTTAGGATTGCCATTATAAATGGCATATTGGACAAAAAAGAAGTTATTCAATGGGCTGATTCTATCATATCAAGAGACATTGAACCTGATATTTTTATTATCGAACTTTCACTTTGCGAAAGTAAAAGTGTGCATGACATTTCCTCTTTAATAAACGAATTCATAGGTGAAGAAAAAACCAAACTTTCGAGTCGAGTGGTTCTTGGGCTTTTATTCAAAAAATCTACAGAAGGTAATATTGATTTGGAAAAAGTAAATAATACCCTCAGTTGGCTGGTATGGCAAACTGATTTGACTGAAGAAGAAAGTAGCTTGATGTACGGAGCTGAGGATTATTACTACCTTGCCAAAGAAGGAAGTCATGGAACCATTGACCGTATCAAAGCAGAGACGTTAGCCTTCTTGGAAATTTACAAAGATTTTCGAATTGATAATTTTGATGAATGGAAAGAGGTAGATGCCACCATTCATCCTAAAGTAATTTCTCTTGTGGCGTACAAGGAA
>JALOMF010000543.1 GCA_025455635.1 Saprospiraceae bacterium
CAACTTTTCAGTAGCCTTCACTTGAATATCGAGTATCTGATTTCCGACCTCACCATGTTCATTGACCGACATCACAAACCCATCCATGCCATAATCATAGTGATACCGCTGCCACAGGCAACGTGCCAACAAGCACTGCTTTTCCACGAAATTATAGCTCAGGTATTCGATGAAATGCTGGCGAGTGCATAGTTTTCTCATAATCTTCGTTCCTTTGAGTTGGCACAAATATAAAAACCGCCAACAATTTCCAAGCGCCAAACAAGGATGGCAAACCCATCAAAAATAGCTGCCCTCATCCTCGCCGCCGGTGCCTCCACCCGCCTCGGCCAGCCCAAGCAGTTGGTGCAGCTGGCTGGCAAAACCCTGCTGGAGCGAGCCTGCGAAACCGCCCTTTCCATTGATAACCAAGCTGTTGTGGTGGTATTGGGTGCCCATTGCGAAGCCATAAAACCTGCCATCGAGCACCTGCCCGTAAAAACCCACGTCAACGAAAACTGGCAAGCGGGCATGGGCAGCACCATCGCCTTCGGCATGGCCCAGCTCCCGCCCGACGCCGATGCCGTGCTGCTGCTGCTCTGCGACCAGCCATTCGTGACGTATGATTTATTGGAAAACTTGGTGGGGAAATGGCGGGAAAACCCCAGCCATGTTATTGCCTCGGCCTACGGTGGCAGCTTCGGCCCGCCCGCCGTTTTTGGCAAGCGGTACTTTGCGGAACTGGCCGCCCTGAACGGCCAGCAGGGTGCCAAAAAACTGATGGAACGCCACCGGGAGCAGCGCTTGCTCGTTGATTTTCCCGAAGGGGAAATGGATGTGGATACCGAGGAAGACTTGAAACGGCTGGGTTTTGGGGTTTGACGAAGGATGCCGAAGGTAAGGCGCTGCACCGTTCCGCCAAGTCCTCCCACCTCCCCACAAAGCTACACACCCGCCCTTGAAAAAACGCACAGCACCTTGCTCGAACTTTAGCTTCTTCGTAAAGGCTTAAATGCTGCTCGAATTGGAAGGTGGAAGACTTGCGCCAACGGGGTTAAATCCGAATTTGGCAATAAAATAATCAGTTGGTTCGGCAAGCCTTATCCAACGAGCGGTGCGTGGCATGGCACCTACGCCAGTTGCCGCACCTCCGCTTCCGTCAGGCCTGTTTCCATGGTCACGCTTTCCACGGATGCACCTCCTTGCAGCAAAAATTTGGCTAGCTTAATGGCATTTTCTTTGGCCTTGTCTTGGGCTTCGATGGCTTTGGCTTGGGCTTCTTCCTTCTGCCGCCGCTCCTCTTGTTCTTGGGTTCTTGCTTCCTCCAACTGGCGGTATTTTTCCTCCAGCCGCCGCTGTAGTTCCGCCTTCTCCGCCTCTTGTAGGGCGAAAAGCGCCTCCACTTCCTCCTCCGCCCGGAGCCTCGCACGGATTTCCTCCTCTTGCAGGGGGCGCTGCAGGTACTCGGCCACGTCCTTGAACTCCTCCGGCACCTCTTCCAGGTCGAGGACGAACTTTTCCTCCGCCATCCAGGCCTGGTTGAACAGGGTCATGAACTGCTCGATGCGGCTGCGGCGCTCCTGCGGCAGTCGGCGCACTTGCAGGATGTAGCAGGTGTGCGTCAGCAGGCCGATGAAGTCGCTCTCGATGTGCAATTCCTCGTGGCGGGACATGTCAATGATGCGGCGGTCCACCTTGGTGGCCATCACGGGGATGTCCTCCACGTTGTAGCCGAGGATGTAGATGCTGATGATGGGCAGTGCGCCCTCGGCCACGCCGCCCGGCGCCTTCTGCCGGTGGGAGGAGTAGGACAGGCCGAGGTAGTTGCGGAAGCGCAGCACGTTGGTGGGCAGCTTGGACTTCTGCAGCTCGATGAGCACGGCCTCCTGCCGCCCGTCGGCGTCCCGCACCAGCGCCTTAAAGTCGAGGCGGTAGAGGGTAAAGCGGCGTTCCTGGTCCTCGATGACCACCTCCTGCTGGGCCAGCTCCAGTTCCAGCACCTCCTTTTCCAATATGACGGACAGCACCTTGCGGGCCAAGCGGTCGTTGGACATCAGGTACTTGAAGGCATGGTCGTAAAGCGGGTTGGCTATCTTCATGCGGCGAAGTTACGGGATTGGGGCGGGTTTTTCAAAGGCAGGCGGGCTTGATTCGGTTGGTTTTGATTTTGCCCAAGCCCGGCTTTGGTGAAAAGGAATGACAGCTAAACCGCTCACGCAATTCCGATAGCCCCGTTTCGCCAAGTCCTCCCACCTCCCCACAAAGCTACACACCCGCCCTTGAAAAAACCACCGTTCCAGCAAGAGTTTAGCGAAGCTCCCGATAGCTATCGGGATTGCGGTCTCCGCCCCCCAAAACAGCAGTTCAATTTGCCTCAATCACCAAATCCCAACCACGCCCTAACCCCTATCCAACACCTCCAACAGCCAAGCCTTTTCCACCAGTTGTTCCGTACTGGAAATCTCCTGCCGCAATTGGGCGATGGCCGCCTTGTCGAATTGGTCAAGCGACAGCAGGCGGTTGACGAATTTTAGGAGGTTGAGATAGCCGTTCCTGGGCACGGTGCCAAGTTCCCGGTGGCGGTAGATGAAGTTCTTGAAACTGGTGATGAGCGAACTGAGCGCATCCCGTTCGTCCTTTTCAAAATAAATGCGGAGCAGCATCCGGCGGGCGTTCAGGTTGTGGCTGAGGTCGTCAAACTCTGACCTTTGAAGCAGTTCCATCGCTTTTTCACGTTCAGGTTTTTCAAAATAGAAAATGGCCAGATTGTAATTGAAGGTGCTTTCCCGGTGTTTTGGCTCGATGAAATCCTTGTACGCATAGAGAAATTTTTCCACCCAATCGAATTCCTTCAAGAGCAATCCCGCCGTCACTACGTTCTTGTACGTGAACCTAGACAGCAAATTGTTTTCAAGAAAAGCGTCAACAGCCAGACCTTCCTTGTACAGTTCAAAAGCTTCCTGCAAAAATGCCCGCTCACCCCGATTGGAACGGCCTATGCAATAGTTGATGGCAACGAGGTAGAGGTCCTTTATTTCGGAAGGTGGAAGGCTGTTTTGGTTTAGCCGCATGAGGGAGCGAAGGGACTCGAACCAGCGCAGGCTGTCCTTTTCCGTGAGGGCCTTGTAGCAATGGTAGTAGAGGTTGACGGCAGGCACGGCCTGGTATCCATTGTTTTCCACCAAATGCAGCACGGCCTCTATCACGGGCTTGTCCTCAAAGTCAATTTTCGACACCACTTGGTGGGTGATGAGCGTACAGGCTTCCCACAGTTTTTTTGCCAAAAAGAAATGCGTCAGCGCCTCCGAAAACTCCTTGAACGAGGCCATGCCG
>JALOMF010000544.1 GCA_025455635.1 Saprospiraceae bacterium
TATTGCCTTTTATCAGGTCTTCGTAATAAATATTCTGCTTAACCATTTCACTGTCAAGCAATTGCGCAAAGCGCAACAAATCGGTTGGCTGCTGGTCGAACTCCACGAACCACTCGTGGTAGGGCAGCCCACCTTCCGGCGGGGCCACCTGCGGGGCCACGGTGTACTCCACGATGCCCACCCCGGCGGCATTGGCGGCGGCAAGCATGGCGGCGTCCACCTCCTTGCCAATCACGTGTTCGCCGAAAGCGGAAATGAAATGCTTCACCCGCCCAGTGACGATGAGCCGTGGCGGGTTCAGCGACACGAACTCCACCGTGTCGCCGATGCTGTAGCCCCAAAGCCCGGCGTTGTTGTTGAGGATGAGGGCGTAGTTGACGCCCAGCTCCACATTGCGGAGCGAAAGGCGGGTCGGGTGCTCGTTGAAGACCTCGCCCATCGGCACGAACTCGAAGAAGATGCCGGAGGCGGCATTGAGCAGCAGCCCCGGCTCGGTCTGGCTGTCCTGGAAGGCGATAAAGCCCTCGCTGGCGGGGTAGGTCTCCACGCTGTCGAGCCGCTGGCCGACGAGCGCCTCCAGCCCCGCCCGGTATGGCTCGAAGTTGACGCCGCCATAGACGAAGGTGCTGAAATTTGGGAAAAGCTCCTTCACGAACCGCTTGCCGCTGCGCTGCAACAGCCGCTCGTAGTACATCTGCACCCAAGGAGGTATGCCGCTGATGAGCCGCATGTCCTGCCCCAGGGTTTCGGCCACTATGGCCTCCAGTTTTTGCTCCCAGTCCTCGATGCAGTTGGTGGGATAGCTTGGCAACTGGCTGGTGCGCAGCCACTTGGGCACTTCGTGGTTCACGATGCCGGAGAGCCGTCCGGTGGGGATGTTGCCCACGGTTTCCAGCTCTGGGCTGCCGGAGAGGAAAATCATTTTACCGTCAAAAAAATCGAAATTGCCCGTGCGGGCGGCGTAGTTGAAGAGGGCATTGCGGGCCGTGCCGAAGTGGTTGGGCATGGAGTCCCGTGTGAGCGGGATGTACTTCACGCCGGAGGTGGTGCCGCTGGTTTTTGCAAAATATTTTGGTAAACCGGGCCAGAGCACGTCCCGTTCGCCCGATTTTATCCGCTCAATCCAAGGGCGCAGCGCCTCGTAGTCCCGCAGCGGCACCTGCGCCTTGAAGGCTTCGTAGTTGCCGATTTTTTCAAAACCATGCTCCCGGCCAAAAGCTGTGCGGCTGCCTTTTTTCACCAAATTCACAAAAACCGCTTGTTGCGCAGCAACAGCATCGCCGCTCCAACGCTCAATATTGCGTGCGATTTGGCGTGCGACAGGCTTGAGGAGGCGGGATTTGATTTTCATGAAAAGGATTGGGGGATTGAAAGGATTGGAGGATTGAAGGTGTGGCGCACTGCCAGATTCAATCCTTCAATCCTTCAGCAATTCAATCCTTAATTCTCATAAGGGCATTTCAGGTCGCCGAAATAATAGTAAATGCCGATGCCGAGGTAAACGTAGGTGTCGTTGTTCTTGGAGTTGCCACGCTGGCGGCCCGGCTCGCCGATGGGGGCTTCGATATTGTTCCGGGTAAAAAAGTCGGGGTCTTTGGCGAAAAGTTCGGGGGAGCGGTCAATGAAGGGCAGGGCCTCCTCGCCACGCAGGTCGCTCACGTCGTCGGGGTCGGGGTAGGAGCCGCTCACGTCGTCGAGGTAGTCGCTGAACAGGCGGCGGGCGCTGATGTCAATGTTGAGGCTCCACTCGTAGCTGAGGTCAATCTTGAAGCCGGCGCCATAGACCCAGCCCCCGGCCACGGTGTAGTATTCGTCGCCCTTGAACTGGCCCTCGGTGCCGAGCGGGCGCAGCTCGTGCCACTTGCCGTCCAGTTCGGCCTTGGGATTGAAATAGCTGACACCAAGGCCAGCGAAGAGGTAGGGCGTCCAGTTATTGTCCTTGCTGCCGTGGTAGTAGGGCAGGAAGTTGAACTCAATTTGCCCCCCGGCATCGGCCACTATGGAGCGGAAATGCAGGTTGCGGGCACGTTCGTAGATATTGGGAGAGTCGGAGTCGTAGGCTTCCACCCGCCCGATGTTGCCAGAGAGCTTAATGGCGAGCCGCTCGTTGAAATTGTAGCGTAGGCCGAAACCCGCCGCCGCTCCAATGCGGTTGAGGCGCAAGTTGGTGTTCAGGTCGCCGAAATAGCTGACAGCGGCAATACCGATGCCCGCCTCGGCACCTTCCTGTGCTTTCAGGAGGTTTTGGGTGAAAATTGCGCAGCAGACAAGGACAAGGATTCTATTTTTCACGGAATATTCTTTTGATGAAACGCCCGGTTTTCGGTTTTGGACGGGCAAAGTTACGCTATGAAGCTGGTGAGAATTTCCTGTTTGAGATAAAAATGAGTGATTTTTTGTTCTGAAGTCAGGAATTTTCGAGGGAATAGCATCGCTGTTGCCGAGGAAATTGCTGGCTTCAAGGCGGAAAAGCGCCATTTTTAACCAAATGAGGAAAGTTTCACCAGCTTCTAACGCCATTGCTTGCATGGCTGTTGTGGCAGGCTTTTTCAATAAGGAAAAATGGCGCTAACAAAAAAGGCAGCCCGACTGGGCCGCCTTTTTTAGTTTTTTAGGAAAAATAGGGCGGGGCAACAAAGCACGGGATAGCAGTCAGTTTACCGCACCATCAGCTTCCCGCTCGCCACCCGCTCGCCGTTCCTTTCGATTTGGAAAAAATACAGGCCGGGCTGCAGCTCGCCCCGCTGGAACTCGAAGCCGGTGCCTTGGGTCGTCTGCTGCCGCAATATTTTCCCGGAAACATCCGTCAGTACCAGCCGCAGCGGCCCCGGCTCAATGCCCTCGACTTGCAACAAGGCGCTGTCCGTCAAGGGGTTAGGCACGACCTTCACCTTTGTTTTTGGTTGAAAAACGGGCGGCTCGGTGCCCACGACCGTCCACGGGTTCAGTTGCCCGATGCGGTGGCGGTACGTGTTCGTCTGGATGGGCGCATTGAAGTCGAAATAGATGAGCGCCGTGTTTTCGATGTAATCGCCGTGGCCAAGTCCCGGCACTTGCGAGGCACGGAAGCGCACAAAGCCGTGGGAGGCGGGTTCGTTCACGTTCGAGTCGGGCAGCATGATGTCGTCAAAAGTGAAGGTCAGCCAACCTTCGGGCGTCACGCCGTAGGTGTAGGGGTGACTGCTGGCGCCGGGGCGCACGGTGGCCAGGTCGAGTTCCGGCGGCAGCACATCCACGATGACGACCTTGAAGGCCGTGTCCGTACCAGTGTTTTGAAAACGGATGAGGTACTCCAAGTCCTGCCCCGGCTC
>JALOMF010000062.1 GCA_025455635.1 Saprospiraceae bacterium
CCAAAAACTACCTGACGTACATATTGAACTCAACCCGGCGGTTGCGCTCCCTGCCGTCCAGGGTACTGTTCGTGGAAATGGGTCGGCTCTCGCCATAGCCCTTGTAGTTCATGCGGCTGGCATCCACGCCACGGGCAAGCATGTACTGGTAGCAGGAAGCAGCCCGCTCTTCCGAAAGGTATTTGTTCGCCGTGGCATCGCCGGTGTCATCGGTGTGGCCGTCAATGTTGATGTTGTAGCGAGGATACTTGGCCATGATTTCGGCCACTTTCTCCAACACAGCATAAGACTGCGCCTTCAAGGTCGCCTTTCCAGTTTCAAACTGCACGTTTTTGGCTGCCGTGAGCAAGAACTCCTTGTCTTCCTTCTCGATGTCGGGGCAACCTTGGTTCGTGCCTTTAATGTCGGGGCACTTGTCGAGGTGGTTGGGCGTGGTGTCGCCATCATCATCGGGGCAGCCGTTTGCGGAGCTGACGCCAGCCTCGGTCGGGCAGAGGTCGCTGCGGTCGGCGATGCCGTCACTGTCGGTGTCAGGGCAGCCGTTGGTGGCGGATGGGCCACGCTGGTTGGGGCACTGGTCGTCCTTGTCAGGAATGCCATCGCTGTCAGCGTCGTAAACTGGGCAGCCCTTGTTGGCTACGCTGCCTTTTTCGTTGGGGCAATCGTCTTCCCGGTCTTGGGTGCCGTCGCCATCTGCATCGGGGCAGCCTTCGGCGGAGGAGGAGCCAGCTTGGTTCGGGCATTTGTCCTTGTCATCGGCGATGCCGTCGCTGTCGGTGTCGGGGCAGCCGCTGTGGAGGGCGACGCCGGGCGTGTTGGGGCAGCGGTCGTCCTTGTCCTTGATGCCGTCGGCATCGGTGTCGGGGCCGCCGAAGAGCTGGATGGGGCCAGCCACGGTCGGGCATTCGTCCCGGCTGTCAACGAGGCCGTCGCCGTCGCTGTCAATGGTAGTGCTGGCCTGTTGTTGGGCAGGTACCTGGGTTTGCGGAGCGGAAACCACTGGTGAAGTGGGCTGCTGTGCGGGGGTGCTAGGCGGGCAGCCCTTGAGGGCAATGGTGCCGGGCTGGTCGGGGCATTGGTCGAGGCTGTCGTTGATGCCGTCGCCGTCACGGTCAGCTACTACGGGCGTGGCAGGCACTACAGGGGCTGGGGCGCTGGTCGGGCAGCCACGGTTGTCTGCTGGGCCTTTCACAGTTGGGCAATCGTCCTCGCCGTTTGGCACGCCGTCGTCGTCGGAGTCGGGGCAGCCGTTGGCGAGGGCCGTGCCGGCTTCGTTCGGGCAGAAGTCGAGGGCATCGGGGAGGCCATCGGCGTCGGTGTCGAGCGGGGCGTCTTCACGGGGCTGCGGTTTCAGCTTGAAATGTAGGCCGATGCCGAGCTGGATATTGTCCCGCAGGTCTTCGAAGGAGTAGCGGTACTCGCCTTGGAGGGTGAAATAGGTGCTGTTGCCCGCCCTCACGTAGAGGCCGAGGCCGGCAGGGAGTTGGGCGTTGTTTTCCTCAAATTGCTCAAACACCATCCCGACCCCACCGAAAAGGTAGGGCCGCACCAAGCTTGCGGTCGTACCGAACTGGTATTGCGCTACGGCGTCCAAGCTGAAAATCACGGTCTTGTCGAGTGAGCCTTCGAGGGTGGCGAGGCCAATCTTTAGCGGAATGCCGACGGCGACATTGTCGGTCACGCTGCGCAGGTAGGCCAACTCAAGGCCATTGGTCGGCTTGAAGCCATCGAAGGAGTTGGGGGTGTTGTAGTCAATGAAAAGCACTTTGGCAGAGATGCCGTTGAGTATCGGGGCATCGTCTTGGGCATGGGATGTTACGGCGAGTAACAGGCACAGCACGGTTGCCATGCACAGCAATGATTTCTTCATAATCTTAAATCTGAGTTGGGACGAAAGTCGCTCGGCAGCATGAAGGAGTGGTGTAAAGATTTGATAATCAACACCTTGTAGCTAAACTCGCTACACACGCCTGCGCTTTCAATTGCTTATTTTATAACAAAAAAAGGACATGTAAGCCCATGTTTGGGTGTACGAAATTCATGGGTTCTTGTTTCAATGAATTTGACGTTCACTGTTTTGGGCGGTGCGCTAAAGTGGTGGGATAGACGAATCTTGGTTTCAAAGGTAGCAAACCTCTTGCAAGAATTGCCAGCACCGAGGCTCGTGCCGGGGCAATTTCACTGGTTTCAGGGATGGCTTGACCGGTGCTTCAAGAAGGAAATCACTGCTTCCTGATGCTTTTAATTTCATCAAAACTCAGCACAAATTCGGTGCTGCCGATGGCCCAGGGGCCGACCTCGTAGGGCACGTAGATGAAGTAAATGCCGTCTTTCACAAGGCCCGTGTTGTCGGCTAGCTTGAACTGGAAGGTCTCATTGAACTCAAACCCGGGGTTGCCCTCGCCATCGGCCTTGAAGATGTCGGCCCGCACTTCCCGGAATTTTTTCTCCGCAATTTGCTGCAAAGCGCCCAAATCGGTCACGAGCTGGTCGAGGGTGATTTTTTTGGCGGTGGCGACCTCCCAAGTGGCCACCGACGAGCTGGCATTCGGGTGCGCCCCACCCGTGAAGCTGTAGCCGTCCATTTTGAGGGTGAGGTGCTGGCCGTCGTTGAGCAGCACGGTATCCACGGCTTCGGCTTCGTAGTAGGCAGGGGCGTCGGGCATTTCTTTTACCTGCTCGGCGTGCATGTTGAAAAAAGCGTTGATGGCCTCGTCGAGCGGCGGCAGGTTGTCCGGCTCGTCCGACATGCCGACCCAAGTGGTCATAAACTCCTTGGCCCAGTTGTCCACGGTTTTCTGCAAAGAATCGCTGCCGCTCTTGAGCACGGGATACCTGAAATTGACGTGCGCACAGTTGAAGACGAGGGTATCCGGTTTGTCGCAATCAGGGCCGTTTTTACGCTCGATGGTTTGCGATTCGAGGGTCAGGGGGACTGGCGCAGCGGGGGGTGCCTCGGTTTTACAGGAGAAAAAACTGAACACGGCAAACAGAAGTGCAAGCAAGATGTAGCGCAAGGATTGGCAAATCATATTGGTAGCGATTATTGAAATAATGGTGTCAAAGGTACATGGAATCCACCTCAAATAACGCCTAAGCTCAGCACTATAATTTCAGGTAAAACCAGGATTTGTTCGCTGCGCAACAAGTACGGCTCGGCAAGGGGATATGCCCGTTCAGCCAGTTTTGTAGTTGTTTTTTTTACTCAAAAACTAATTTTGAGGCGTTACACCACCACATTGCCACGGTAGCCGGGGTTGGCTCCTGAAAACGTATCTAGTTATGCACGCAAGCATTTACAGGCATTTATTTTATTTACCCCATTGTAAAAACCTCACGAACTCAATCGCAAAACTTCGCAATGCCGATTTGCCTAACTGGCTTCCACTGCTGACCTTGCTCAGTTTCAGCCCCTTGTTGGCGGTGGCACAGTGCTTTATCAGCGCTGATATCGTGCCTTCATTGCCACCTTATTCCGCTTTATGTCCTGGTGAGACACTGACCGTCACAGCGAACCCTTTTGGAGGAACACCACCCTACACCTATCAATGGTCGAACGGGCAAACGACGCAGAGCATCGTCGTGGCCAACCCTGGACTTATGGGGGCAAACTTCAATGTAACCATTACCGACGACAACGGATGCATCGGCATTGACTTTGCTCACCTGAAATACCTCGAATGGAGTGCCAATATCACCATCGGGTTCGGCAATTATTGCCTAGGGGAATCAACCCCACTCACTGCCGAGATTTTCCCATATTATAGCAGTACAACTTTTGCTTGGTCAACCGGGGAAACCTCCCAGAGCATTTCCATCAATGCCAATGGCAACTACTCCGTCACCATCACCAGCCCCGACATGCCCTGCCCCTTCGTGACCAATACGATTGAAGTCAATTCATTTGTCAATGCCGTGGCACCCGACCCCGGCATCACGGGGACGACCTCGCTTTGCCCTGGCCAAAACGGCGTCCTGAACGCCACAGGCGGCCCGTTTGCCACCTATGTCTGGGCACCCACCTACGCCTCCGACACAGAGACGCTACCCATTACCGACCCCGGCGTTTATACCCTCTATGTGACCAATGACGCTGGCTGCGAAGGGGAAGCCACCTTCGAGGTCTTAGGCGGCGGCGTAGCACCCGAACTGAACATGCCCGACCCCGTTTGCGCTGGCCAAAGCACTACCTTGGAAGTCACCAACCCCAGCTCGTTCACCAGCTTCAACTGGAGCAACGGCGCCAGCGGGCCGTCCATCTCCGTTAGTACACCGGGCACCTACACCGTCACCGTTTCGGCGGGCGGCAGTTGCTCCGCAACGGGCAGCGTGGAGGTCACTTCCTCCGGCACGAGCATCAGCCTCAGTGGCAGCACCACTGCCAATTCTTCCTGCACTGCCGCCAACGGCGAAATCAACCTAAGTTCCTCGCCAGCAGGTAGTTACGACTACAATTGGTCGAACGGTGAGACGACGGAAGACCTCACGGGCATTGCAGAAGGCACCTACATCGTTACTGTCACTGAACCGGGCGGCTGCTCGGCCACTGCCAGTTTTGCGGTAGCAGTAAACACCTCGCCGCCAGTGGCAAGCGCAAATCCCACGCCCGCCTTTTGCAGTCAACCAACTGGCAGCATTGACCTGAACATGTCGCCCCCCGGCAGCTATACTTTCGAGTGGTCAAACGGCAGTACGACCGAAGACCTGACGAATATTGCCGTAGGCACGTACAGTGTTACCGCCACTTCTACTGCTACGGGCTGTTCCGCAACGTCCAGTTCGATGGTAGGGAACACGTCCATCGCCATTACCGTTTCAGGCAACGTGACCGACCCATCCAATGGCATAAGCAACGGCGCTATTGACCTAAGCGCCTCGCCAGCAGGCAATTACGATTATGCTTGGTCGAATGGCGCTACCACCGAAGACCTGACCGGATTGGGCGAAGGCACTTATGTAGTCACCGTTTCGGAAGGCAGTTGTACGGGCACTGCAAGTTTCACCTTAGTAGGCGCAGCTTGCGACATGACCGTCAACATCGCCTCCAGCGTGCCCAGCCCCGGCGTGGTCTGCGTTGGCGATGACGTTACCATTTTGGCCAACGTCAGCGGCGGCACAGCCCCCTACACCTACGCTTGGTCGAATGGAGCGACGACACCCAGTTTCACTGTTCCAGCACCCATCAGCCAGACCTACGTGCTGGTCGTAACGGACGATGATGGCTGCACTGCCTTGGCCACCTCGCACATCAAAATCAACGTCTGGTACGTGGACATCAACTACTCGCAAGTACCCACCTGCCAAGGCGAAACCCTGACGCTGATTGCCAGCACCACCGCCGAAATACCCGGTACTACCTATACTTGGTCAACTGGGCAAACGGGTTTTATGATAGAAGTGGCCAGCTCCGGCACCTATTCGGTCAGCATGACGCACCCCAACGTCAACTGCACGGCGGAAGCCTCCGTGATGGTCACCGTTGGAAATGGGCCTGCCCCCAATCCACAAATCACCGGCCCCGCCACGCTTTGCGCTGGACAATCGGCGACGCTGAACGTGAACGGCGGCCCGTTCAGCACCTATACCTGGTCGGATGGCAGCACCGACCCCACCCTTAGCATCACCGACCCCGGCACCTATTCCATCATCGTGACCAATGCGGAGGGCTGCACCGGCACCGATTTCATCGAGGTTCAAACCAGCGGTGCCACGCCCCTGCCCAATTCGCCCGCACCCATCTGCCCCGGCCAAAGTACGACCGTGGAAGTGACCAATCCCGGCGAGTTCCTTTCTTTCCAGTGGAGCAATGGCGGCATCGGGCCGTCCATCAGCGTTAGCAACCCCGGCACCTACACCGTCACCGCCACGGCGGCGGGCGGCTGCACGGCCACGGCCAGCGCCGATGTGCTATCGAACGGTTCCAATATCAGCGTCAGCGGGGTAGCCAGTCCAGTCACATCTTGCACCAACCCCAATGGCGAAGTGGACATAACCGCTTCTCCAGCAGGTGCTTATACCTATAATTGGTCGAACGGTGAAATGACCGAAGACCTCACGGGCATTGCCGAAGGCACCTACACTGTCACCGTGACGGATGGCGGCGGCTGCACGGCGAGCGCCAGTTTCACAATAACCAATAACACAGCATCGCCTTCGGCAATACTCAACCCCACGGCTGCCACTTGCGGGCAAAGCAATGGGGCCGTTGACCTCAGCCTATCGCCGCCGGGCAGCTACACCTTCGCTTGGTCGAACGGTGAGGCCACCGAAGACCTCGCCAATATGACATCGGGCAATTATTCCGTCACGGCTACCAATACCGCCACCGGGTGCAGCACTACAGGCAGCGCCACCGTGTCCGACAACGGCTCCGTGCCGACCATCACGGGCACGGCCAGCCCCAATACTTCCTGCACAGCCAGCAATGGCTCAGTCAGTATAACCGCCTCACCAGCAGGCACTTATGATTTTGTTTGGTCAAATGGCGATGCAACCGAAGACATCAGCGGGCTTGCCGCTGGCAACTACATGGTCACGGTGTCGGTGGGTGGGGCCTGCTCGGCCACGGCCAGCTTCAATGTGCTGGAAGCCACCAATTTGCCGAGCCTCACAGCCAATGTGGTGGCTGCCGTTTGCGGCAATCCCGTGGGCAGCATAGACCTGACGGTTGCGCCAGCGGGCAGCTACACCTTCGCTTGGTCGAGCGGGGCCAGCACCGAGGACTTGACCGATTTGCCGCCGGGCGACTATTCGGTCAGCGTCACCGCCACGGCCACGGGCTGCTCCGCAACGGACACCTACAACGTGCCCAACAACAGCAATAATTTTAGCCTTTCAGGTTCGGCAATGCCCGTCACCAATTGCGGAGCGGCAAACGGCAATATTGATTTAAGCATCTCACCGTCAGGGACTTATGCTATTTTATGGTCAAACGGAGCGACCAGCGAAGACCTCCTGAACATTGCCGCAGGCAACTACACCGTCACCGTCACGCAAGGCGGCGCTTGTACCGCTTCGGCCTCCTTTATCGTAGACAGTCAAGTGAACCAGCCGCAGCTATCGCAGAGCACCAGCCCAGCTTCCTGCGGCCAAGCCGATGGTGGCATTGACCTAACCGCCTCACCAGCAGGCATTTACACGTATTCTTGGTCAAACGGGGCGACAACGGAAGACCTCACAGGCATTGCCTCCGGTAATTACAGCGTGACGGTTTCGGCCACGAACGGTTGCACCGCAACCACCACGGCCACCGTTGCGGAGAACACGGTGAGCATCGCCCTCACAGGCAATGCAACGGCGAACAGCTCCTGCACCGCCAGCAACGGCGGTATTGACCTAAGTGCCTCACCAACAGGCACTTACAGCTTTATTTGGTCAAACGGAGTGACCAGCGAAGACCTTCAAAACATTGCCGCAGGCAGCTACACTGTCACTGTGTCAGCGGGCGGCAACTGCTCCGCAACGGCGACCTACACCGTGCTGAACAACTCCGGCGCACCGAGCCTAGGCATCGTGACAGATGCAGCGGCTTGTGGTCTGTCCAATGGAGGCGTAAACCTAACTACTTCACCAGCAGCAACTTACGCTTACTTATGGTCAAATGGTGCGACCAGCGAGGACTTGACAGGCATTGCCCCCGGCAGCTACATCGTGACGGTAACCGGGGCCAATGGCTGCTTCGCAATATCGAGCGCAGTGGTACTTGACGGCCCTGCCAGTTTTACGCCAAGCGGCATTGTCACGCCCGTTTCGTCCTGCACGGCAGCCGATGGCAGCATTGATTTGAGCGTTACGCCAACGGGCAGCTACGGTTTTCTTTGGTCAAATGGGCAAGCGACGGAAGACCTCACGGGCCTTGCCGCAGGCAACTATCTGGTCACTATCTCGCTCGGCACAACTTGCTCAACAACAGCGAGTTATGTAGTGACGGGCGGCGGTGATGCACCTGTTGTTTCGCAAATAAACACGCCAGCCGCATGTGGCCAGAGCAACGGCAGCATTGACCTCAGCGTATCGCCAGCCAACGGCAGCAGCTTCATTTGGTCGAACGGGGCAACCACGGAAGACCTCCAAAACATTGCCGCAGGCACCTACGCCGTGACCTGCACCGGGGCGAATGGCTGCACCGCCACCCTCAGCGCAACAGTGGCAAACACCAACTCCAATATCAGCCTTTCGGCCACCTCCACGGCAAGCACTTCCTGTGTTTCGGCCAATGGTGAAATCAACCTAAGTGCTTCGCCATCAGGCGTTTATATTTATTTATGGTCAAACGGGGCTACTAGCGAAGACCTGACAGGCATTGCCGCAGGCACCTACTCCGTGACGGCAACCGACGCCAACGGGTGTTCAACTACGGTATCGGTGACGGTGGACGGAACGGCACAGCCGCAGGTGGCCTTGAGCGGGCCAGCAGAGGTCTGTGCGGGCAGTTTCACGACTTTGGCAGCCTCGCCGGGCTTTGTGAGCTACCTCTGGTCGAATGGACAAGCTGCGAATAGCATAACCGTTTCTCAACCAGGCGATTACAGCGTCACCGCCACCGATGCGGGCGGCTGCACGGCAATAGCAACGCACAATATTGCGCAGCTACCCGCCCCGGCGCCCGTCATCGAAGGGCCTAGTACCAGCTGTGGCGGCAGCACGGAATTCACGGTCGCAGGGGGCGTTTTTACCCAATTTATATGGAACACGGGCGCTACCACGCCGAGCATAACCGTCTCGCTATCAGGTGATTACAGCGTGACGGTGACAGATGCCAGCGGCTGCACGGGATTCGATGTGGCCACCCTTTCGTTCGGCACTTCGCTGCTCCCAGCCATCGTCAGCGATGCCGGGACTTGCGACGGTACGGCCACCCTCGACGCTGGCCCCGGCTATGCCAGCTACCTTTGGTCAAACGGTGCAACTACGCAAAACATCAATGTGAGCAACGCCGCCACCTACACGGTCACGGTCAGCGATGGCAGCGGCTGCACGGGCGAAGACGCCATCTCGGTGAGCATCCCCAACCCGCCACAAGTGGCCATCATGGGCGCAAGTTCCATCTGCCAAGGCAGCACGACCACGCTCAGTGTGCCAGCCATTTTTACCCAAATAAACTGGAGCACGGGGGCGAGTACGGCTAGTATAACCGCCTCACAGCCAATTACTTACAACGTGACGGTAACGGACGCCAACGGCTGCACGGCCACCGATGCGCTCACGCTGACCGTGGGCAGCAGCCTATCGCCCGATATCACGGCGACCTTGACGGACTGCAACGGCACATCGAGCCTCGACGCTGGCACGGGCTTCGCCAGCTACCTTTGGTCGAATGGCGCAACCACGCCCAGCATCACGGTCATTGCCGGAGGCAGCTACTTGGTGACCGTCAGCGACGCCAGCGGCTGCACGGGTACGGCGGTCGAAAATTACGTGCCGCCCACGCCGCCGACGGTGCAGGTTTTGGGCGCTTCGGCACATTGCGAAGGCGATTTTTCCGTGCTGGTAGCGGAAGGCGATTTCTTGGGCTACCTCTGGAGCACGGGCCAAACCTCGCAGGAAATCATGGTGATGCTGGGCGGCGACTACTCGGTGACGGTGAGCGATGCCAACGGCTGCACGGCGGCGGGCAATTGGACCATCACGCCAATTGCGCCGAGCCTCACCGCCCTCACGGCGACCTCCTGTTCGGTACAAGATACTGGTACTGTGGAGCTTACGCTGACCAACCAGTTCGGCTGCGACTCGGTGGTGGTGACGACGACCCTGCTTGAACCCGCTATTTTGACGAGCCTCAGTTTTGAAGCCTGCGCTGGGGAGAGCGTCAGTTTCAACGGCGAATCCATCCCGGCTGGCGGCTCGCAGGAGTTTGTTTTTGCTGGCGCAAATGGCTGCGACTCCATCGTGGTGGTGAATGTGCAGGCGTATCCGCTGGTCAATTACGAGCTGGAGGCCACCAAAACCTGCTGGAACTCGGCAGATGGCAGCATCGAAGTGACCATGCTCAGTGGCAAGGAACCCTACCATTTTTCGTTGGATGGCGGTGAATTTCAGCTGGGGCCAGCGTTTACGGGGGTTCCGGGCGGGACCCATGCGGTGATGGTAGAAGATGCCAACGGCTGTGTGCAGGAACTGGACATACAGGTGCCGCAGCAAGGCCCATCGCAGCTGGAGGTGGAGGACGTGACCATCCATTGCGAAGCAGAAAAAGCCATGCTGCAAGCTGTGCTGGTGAGCGAAAATCCTGCCGACGCCATTTGGCTGTGGTCGGACGGCTCGACTCAGCCTATGCTAGAAGTGAAAGACGCTGGCAAATATACCGTGCAAGTGGACGACGGCTGCGAGGTGCTGGAGCGGGTGGCCGAGGTAAAGCTGGACGAGCGGTATTTCACCACCGATTTTTTCTATGTGCCCAATACATTTTCGCCGAACGGGGATGGCATCAACGACGAGTTCCGGGCGTTCCCAGTGCCGGGCTTTGAGGTGCAGTCATTCGAGCTACGGGTTTTTGACCGCTGGGGCGACGAGCAGTTCGTGAGCTTCGACCCTGAAGCTGGGTGGGACGGCATCGTTCGGGAAACCGAACGGCAGCCAGCCGTGCATGTCTGGTTTGTAAAAGCGACGGTGGCTGGCTGCGGTGGGCAGGTAAAAAACGTGTACCGGGAGGGCGGCGTTACCATCATGCGTTGAGGGGGGCGTAAGAGGTTTGAAATTGTCTTGCTAGAAAATCCAGTGCTTTGTACATTTTTGTAAGATAAACGTTATTTTTGCGAGGCCATTAAAAAATGGATAGCCCTGAATTGCCTTTTCAAAAGCCGTTTTATCCTAGCAAATTAATGAACATTAGGCACTTTAATATTCCCATAACATTGTTTTTTTGGTGTTTCCTGGCTTCAACAGCGCTGACCCAGCCAATAGCGCCGCCAGCCTCGTACAAACCTGCGGCGAACGGCTCCATTGAACTAGCCAACAAAAACATCAACATCGGTGGCTCAGTTACGTCCCCTTACCGCTACGGCAACAAGATGTATTTCACCGCCACCGTGCCTGCCAAATCAGGGAAGGGCAGCGTCAGCCGGATATTTTCGTCGGTCGGAGATGCACCGGCCCAGCTGTCGGCCATCAACCCGAAAGAAGACCAACTACATGCTGCACAGGCCACATTGAGCACCTCCACCAACCGCATTTACTATACTATTTTCAGGGAAACATCACCGGGCAAGGTCGGCCAGTGCGAGATCTGGTACCGTGACAACAACTTCGACGGCACCTGGGGCAAGGCCGAAAAGCTCCCGCCGCACATCAACAAGCCCAATACTACCAACTACCAGCCGTGTTTGGGCTATGATTTTCAGGCAAAAAAAGAGGTGCTCTACTTCGCCTCGAACCGTGAGGGCGGCAAGGGCGGTTTCGATATTTGGCAATGTATCATGGAGCCAAACGGCAGCTTTGGCAATGTGGAGAACCTGCCATTCAACACGGCAATGGACGAGGTATCGCCCTATTTTTTCACCCCGCAGCAAATCCTATTTTTCAGTGCCAATGATGCTGGTGGGCTGGGCGGCTTTGACATTTTTCAAATTGAAAAAAAACCCACGGGCGAATGGGGCCGCAGGACGAGCGTACCACAGGTGAATTCCCGATTTGACGACCTCTACTTCAGCTACCACCCGCCCAGCCAAACCAGCTATTTCTCCTCCAACCGCCCCAACTCCCTTTGCAAGGACAGCCTAAATGCCTGTGAAAAATTCGTCGTGTACTCGGGCAACTTGGGTAGCAACCTCATCCTCAGCATCCTCAACCTAACAGATAGCACAGCACTTTACGGCTGCAATATCGAGCTGGAAGATGCCAGTACGGGCATCATCGAGAAGACCATCGCCAAGTCGGAATCGAACACGCTGCACATGCCGCTTTACCCTGGGAAAAAGTACCGCATCATCGTCAGCCGTCAAGGTTTTTACCCAGCCTTCATTGAACTGGAAACCGCCGGTGCTAGCAGTTTTCAAGCCATTAACCAGAATGTGATGCTCAAACCAATGCGCTGATTTGGCTCCTTCTTTTGGAAATAATCAGCAGTTGGCGCATCAAGGGGTCGTTCATCCTGATTTTGGCTGCTTTCCTCCAATCTCCTTTCCATTTTT
>JALOMF010000545.1 GCA_025455635.1 Saprospiraceae bacterium
GGCACCCGGTAGGTGATTTCCTTGTCGTTGATGTCAATGGTGATGTTCTCCCTTTTTTTTGCCCGCACAGCAAGTCCATCGTCGTTGAGGTTGTTGTCCTCGTAGAGCATGTCGCCGATTTTGTCGTTAATGCCTTTGAGCAGTTCCGATTTGTAAAACTTGAGCGGGATATTGATGACAGATGGCTCCGGTTCGAGGTTGACATTGTTGTAAAACTCTTCCGGTTTGGCAGCTTTGGAAGTCTTGCAAGCGGGTGCCATGAGCAGCGCAATCAAGAGCAGACTCGACCATTTCACCATCGTAAACTTAAAATTCGCAGTGCCATTAGGGGAATTCAGGTTTGAAAACATCATGTATTTGAATTTTTTCGCAAAAATAGGTTCCAGAATCGCTCTGCGTTATGCAACGATTGCAATCTTGTTTTGTCGTTTTGTTTTGCGATGCTAAATTTGACAGCCCGCACCGTGTTCTTGACGTTTTAAAGAGTAATTTTTATGAAAAAGAACTTTTCCCTTTTCCTCCTTACTTTCCTTTCCTTTTCATTGACTTTCGCCCAGTCGGGTGGTGGCACCAGCTTCGACCGTAAGCTCGAACAGCTTTCTGAACGAGCGGAACGGCTTGCCGAAAAAGTAGAGGTTCAAGCTGAAACCACGGCTGAGAATTGGGAGCAGCGGGCCGAAGACATTGCGCAGCGGTTTGAAATGAAGTGGGAAAACAACTGGTCGCAAAATCGGCTTTGGCGAAAAAACAAGGCAACGTTCATTGCCTGCCCGGAGGTTTCTTTCCTTGGCATTGAGGCAATGCACATTTCCATCGAAAAAGCCAAGAAACTAGGCTTCGACAACCGCTACGGAAGCTATGTGTCAAAAGTCATGGCCAAATCGGTGGCCGAAGCTGCTGGCCTGCAAGCATTCGACTATATTTATGGTGTGGACGAACAGCGCACCAGCGACAACCAGAGCCTTTCCGAAATCTTGGAGGACTTTGAACCGGGGGACGAGGTCGAGCTGCACTACATGCGCAAGGGCCAAAAACTGACCAGCAAAGTCAAGCTGGCCGACGACTCGGATTACGATTACGAAGAAGAAAACCAAAAAGCTTTTTTGGGCGTCAGCCCGTCTGACGAAGAATACGACGAAGAAGATTTTGATGGCGTCTCCGTCGAAATCGTTGAAAAATCAACTGCTGCCGAAATGGGCCTCCAAGTCGGCGACGTGATTACCTCCATCAACGGCTTCCCGGTGCTGGATTGGGACGATGTGACCACCGCCATCCGCAACACCAAGCCCGGACAAAGCATCGAAGTCAATTTCAAGCGGGACGACAAAGAGCTTTCGGCTAAAGGTACCATCAAGGCTTACGAAGACCAATACCCCGAAGGCGACGAAACTGGCAATTGGAACCTCGACATTGATTGGGGAGCTACCGGGAACGTGGTCATCGAAGGTGGCGATGATTGGGGCCTTGACCAAGACGAGCAGGACGAAAACCGGGCTTTTTTGGGCATTTACACCGAGATGATTTCCAAGGAAAAAGCCCGCAAACTAAGCTTCGACAATCCTTACGGAACCTATATCACGGGCATCATTCCTACCTCCGGCGCTGAAAAAGCAGGGTTAAAGCCATTCGACTATATCTATGGTTTTGATGAGTACCGTGCAGGTGAACAGCAGAGCCTGGGCCTCATTTTGAAGAAATACAAGCCGGGCGAAAAAACGACCGTCCATTTCATCAGAAAGGGAAAAAAATCAACGACTACGCTTGTTTTCACCAAACCTTTCAAAGCCGATAAGCAAGAAATGGATAGCTGCGAAGATGCGTTTTTTGGCATCATTCAAGTGAGTGCACGCAACGACGAAGGCGTGGCTATTTCCCCCGTGAAAGGCTCCACGGCTGCCGAACTGGCTTTGAAAGAAGGTGACGTGCTCACGCATATCAACGGCTACCAAGTGGTTGATTGGCAGGACGTTACGACGGCCATTTCGATGATAAAGCCCGGCGAAACCATCACCGTGGACTACCTGCGGCATGGCAAACCCCTGAATGCCTCCAAGCCCATCAAAAGCTATGCGCAAACGAAAAACTGCCCGAACTGCGACTGTGACGACAACGAATCGGTCGTGATAGCAAAAACGCCGGGCAGCTCTACTTGGCCGGGCTGGGAAGTGAAGAGCTTTTCTGGAACCTCGCCAAGGGTCAATGTTCAAGATGCTAAAATCGAATTGGGCAACATTTCGCAAGATGAAATCAGTGGCCTGCGCAACAAGGGGATTCAGCTGTCGAGCAACAACAGCTTAACGGTGGAAAGCCTGAAAATTTCACCCAACAGTACAACCGGCATGTTCCAGCTTGAATTCAATATGCCGACCAGCGGCAATACACTTGTCCGAATTTACAACCTTGCTGGCAGGACACTTTACGAATATGATTTGGGCAAATTCAGTGGAAAATTCAGCGACAGCGTGGATATTTCACAAAACGGCACTGGGAATTATTTCTTGGAAATCACCCAAGGTGGCAAGGGTTTCAACAAAAAAATTGAGCTTTCTAAAGGCTGAAAAACAGCCCATACTACTCGTCGCAAATTTTCTAGCCACTAAGATTTTGAAAACAAGGGGAACTATTCTTACATTTGCCCCGCTTTAGAAAAAAGCGCAGTCGAAAGTTTGCGTTTTCATCATCAAGCACCCCTTGTAGCTCAGTTGGTTAGAGCGCCGGATTGTGGTTCCGGAGGTCAGCGGTTCGAACCCACTCGAGGGGACTCAAAAGCATTACTTCTTCGGGGTAATGCTTTTTTTGTTTTCTGTAAAAAAGGATTGGAGGATTGAGGAATTGAAGGATAGAGGGCTACGGGCCAAAACACCTTCAACCCTTCAATCCTCCAATCCCTCAATCCTTCCCACCATGGAAAGAGGCAATATTCCACGCAAAATCAAGGGTTTCAGGGACATTGACGCCGACCTGAACGAACTTCGACAGACCATCATCCGGGAAGCTGCACGGGTTTACCGCTCCTACGGCTTCGAGCACTGGGACACGCCCGTGCTGGAGTACGCCGATGCCCTCGGCAAGTACATGCCCGACGAAGACACCGTGGACAAAGGTGTTTACAGCTTCCGCAACCCGGAGGAGGAGCCGATTTTGCTCACCGATGGCTCCGAAATGCGGGACGCCGAGGCCAAGGTTGTCATGGACTACCACCCGCTGGCCCTGCGCTACGACCTCACCGCACCACTGGCCAGGGTCTATTCCGAGCGGCTTTTCATGGATGTGAAACGGGGGCAAATCATGGAATCCAATGCCCCG
>JALOMF010000546.1 GCA_025455635.1 Saprospiraceae bacterium
TGGCAATCTGGGCGTAGATATTGTTCTCCAAGCCCATCGCTGCGAGCAGCGCAAAAGCCCCGAACACCCCCGTCGGGAGGCTGAGGATGACGGGCATGGGCAGCAGGAAGCTCTCGTATTGCGCAGCAAGCAAAAGATAGACGAACAGCAGGCAAATCAGGAAGATATAGACGGCTTGATTACCCGTCGCCACCTCGTCACGGGTGATGCCCGCCCAGTCTATGTCGTAGCCTTTGGGCAATTTGGACTTGGCCACTTCCTGCACTGCGGCGATGGCCGAGCCGGAGCTATAGCCTGGTGCTGCCTCGCCGTTCAACTCGGCGGAGGGGTACATATTGTAGCGGGTCACTTGGTCCACGCCATAGACTTTTTCGATGGATAGGAACGCCGATAGTGGCACCATTTCGGCGTTGTCGTTTTTGACGTAGAGCTTCAAAATATCCTCCGGCTTGGCACGGTACTCCGGCAGTGCCTGCACCATCACCTTGTACATTTGCCCGAAACGGATGAAATTGGTGGCATATTCCGAGCCGAGCAGCGTTTGCAGGGAACCCATCGCATTGCTCACGGTCACGCCTTTTTGCGCCGCCTTGTCGTTGTCAATATGCAGCAAGTACTGCGGGTAGCTGGCATCGAAAATGGTGAAGGCCGAGGCAATCTCCGGTCGGGCTTGCAGGTCGGCGACGAACTGCTGCACGACGCCTTCCATCGCCTTGAAGTCGCCCCTGCCCGTTTTGTCCAACAGCCGCAGCTCGAAGCCGCTGGCGTTGCCATAGCCCGGCACGGCGGGCGGTGGGAACAGCTCGATTTTGGCATCCTTGATATGTCCGATTTTCTCCTCCAAAATGCCAATCACGTCGTCCACCGTTTCCTTCCTCGCCTCCCACGGCTTCAGGTTCACGAGGCAGGTGCCATAGGTAGCGCCCGTGCCGTCGGAAAGGATGTTCGTGCCGCCGAGGGTGGAAATGGACTCGACCGCTTCGATGCCCGCCCCGATGCGCTGGATTTCGTTCACCACCTCCTTCGTGCGTTCCAAGGTGGAGCCGGAGGGCGTGGTCACACTGACGTAAAAAGTGCCCTGGTCTTCGTTGGGGATAAAGCCTGTCGGCAATATTTTACCCAAAAAACCTGTGCCAGCCATGAAGGCGACCAGCATGGCAAAGGTGACGACCCGACGGCTGGCCAATGCACCAAGCAACCGTTGGTAGCCGTTGGCCAGCCCATCGTACCAGCGGTTGAAACCTGCGAAAAAACGGGCAGTCAAGGTTTTTTTACCAGCATGGCTGCCATGTGTATTTTTCAACAAAATGGCGCAAAGCGCTGGTGTGAGCGTGAGCGCCACCACGCCGGACAGCACGATGGAAATGGCCATCGTGACTGAAAACTGTCGGTAAAAAATGCCCACCGGCCCCGACATGAACGCCACCGGGATGAACACCGCCGACATGACGAGCGTGATGGCGACGATGGCCCCGCTGATTTCGTGCATCGCCTGCTCGGTGGCCTGCATGGGCGTGATGCGGGCGTTGCCCTCCATCTTGGCATGTACGGCTTCGACGACCACGATGGCGTTGTCCACCACGATGCCGATGGCCAGCACGAGGGCGAACAGCGTGACGAGGTTCAGCGAGAAGCCGAAAAGCTGCATGAACAGGAAGGTGCCGACCAGCGAAACGGGCACGGCGATGGCCGGGATGAGCGTCGAGCGCCAGTCTTGCAGGAAGATGAAAACCACGAGCGAAACCAGCAGGAACGCCTCGATGAGCGTCTTGATGACTTCGTGCACCGAGGCATCGAGGAAGCGGGAAACGTCGTAGCTCACTTCGTAGTCCATGCCTTCGAGGAAGGTGCTTTGCTTGATTTCCGCCATGCGTTTTTTCACGTTGGCGATGACCTCGCTGGCGTTGGAACCGGGCAATTGCTTGAGCATGAGGGCGGCGCAGGGCTGCCCGTTCAGCTTGGCTTCCACGTCGAAATAGGTGGTGCCAAACTCCACGTCCGCCACGTCCTTTATCCGCAGAATCTGCCCGTCGGGCGTGGATTTTATGGGCAAATTGGCGTACTGCTCCTCGGTGTTGTACTTGCCCGTGTACTTGATGACATATTGGAGCGACTGGGCGGTTTTATCGCTGCTCTCGCCAACTTTGCCGGGCGCTGCCTCGATGTTCTGCTCGTCGAGGGCTTCGAGGATATCGTCGGTGGAGAGGTTGTAGGCCAGCAGCTTATCGGGTTTGAGCCAGATGCGCATGGCGTACTCTTTTGCCCCCAAAATATCGGCGAAACCGACGCCGTTGACCCTTTTCAGTTCGGCCAGCACATTGATGTCGGCGAAATTGTAGAGGAATTTTTCGTCCAGCATCGAGTCTCGGCTGAAGATATTGAGGTACATCAGCATGGCGTTCTCCTCCTTGGCGATTTTCACGCCGTTGCGGGTCACTTCGGTGGGTAGCTCGCCCATGACGGCCGTCACCCGGTTTTGCACGTTGACGGCGGCCACGTCGGGGTCGGTGCCCACCTCGAAGATGACCTGCACCACGCCCACGCCATCGTTCCCGGCATCGGAGGACATATATTTCATGCCCGGCACGCCGTTGATGGCACGTTCGAGCGGCACGAGGGCGGCCTTGGTCACGGTTTCGGCATTGGCTCCGGTGTATTCCACGGTCACGTTCACCTCCGGCGGTGCCACGCTGGGGAACTGTGTCATGGGCAATTGCGTCAGCGCCAGTACGCCTAAAATGGTGATGAAGGTGGAAATGACAATGGATAAAATGGGGCGATGTATGAATTTGACGGTCATTATTTTTGATTTAGGTAAAAGAATGGCTGGGTGCGGGGAGGCCGCACCAGTATTGGGTTTTCGTACTTTTCAGGTAGTTTGATTTAAGGGAATTGCCAAGCCTTCAGGTGACATCTTTTTTCCTTACTCGGGTTTTCCAATTAGCTGCATTTTTAAGGGAAAAAAGGTGTAATCTGAAAGCGGTCGCAGCGAGATGACACCTTTTTTCGCATGAAAGTTCAGCTACTTTGCCAAAGTATGGCAGCGAAAAAAGATGTCACCTCTCGGCTTTATAAATCAAAAAAATCACCGCATCGCCAGCATTGACATAAATTCCCCCATCGGCTTAAATTCCGGCACGACCACATCCCCCTGCTTCACGGTCTGTATGCCCTCGTAAATGAACTTGTCGTTGACCGAAAGCCCGCTCTCGATGACATACAAATGCGAGAGGCGCAGCTTCGGCACGATGGCCCGCATTTCCACCTTGTTGCCCTCGCCGAGCACATAGACGTAGAGCTTGTCC
>JALOMF010000063.1 GCA_025455635.1 Saprospiraceae bacterium
CTTGGTTGACTCAGAAAGATACTGCTCATTGGGAAATAAATGCTTGCACGGCCTTGATCTGTTAATCACTGTTAGTCTAAACCCAAAACAACAATGATGTACTGAACTGCTGGGTAACACAACACCAAAACTTTGTGCAACTTTTGTGACACAACCTGTACAAATTTCACAAGACACAACATTTTGACCAACAAAGCCTTTTCAGGCGCTGCTCAGGCTTGCTGCTCCCGGTTTTTCTTTGGTGAAAAAACTGGTGGTGCGGTAAATGTCGCCTCTCATTTTTTTCGGGCAAAAAACCTGGCCTGTTTTACCTTGCGCCGACAAGCTCAAATTGAAATGGCAAAATTCAAGTTCCCCACCTCCGATAAGTCCGTCAGCATGCTCGCCCTTTTCGTCAGCGTAGCCACTTTTGTGATGTTCAGCTACCAGACCCGGTTGATGAAAAAGCAGGCTTACGCCAGTGTGCTGCCCTACGTGGAAATCTGGTACAACCGCCCCGACGAACAGCATTTTAACTTCAATATCGTCAACAGCGGCATCGGCCCTGCCTTCATCCAAAATTATTACATAGAATACAAGGACTCCACCTATCAGATGGACCCCGGCACTTTCGTCAACACGGTCATCAATAAAGCTGATAGCATCCAGTTTACCTACTCCAACCTCCGCAAAGGGCGGCTTGTACCAGCGGGCGAAAGCGTGATTTTATTAAGCGCAGATGAAAGTAAAGACAGTGCACGCACACTGTTCAATTTGTTCAGCCGAGAGGACGCCAAGCTCATCATACACTTTTCCTCCGTTTACGACGAAAACTGGCGGGTGGACGGCATGTTGGCGCAGCCCGTCCGCACCGACTGATCGGTAAGTCATTTCCCCCTTTTCTTCGCAAACAGCCAGCTCAAAAAGTCCCGCTCCGCAAAGGCATAGTCCCAACTGTTGTGGTCCACCGCCGGGTACTCCACGTACTCCACGGGCCAGCCAGCGGCCTTCAGGTGCTCGTACATTTCCCTCGAATACTTTACATCCACCACCGAGTCGGCGGCACCGTGGAAGATGCGCATCGGCGTTTTGGGCTGGGCTGACCCGAAGTGTTTCCCATCGCCGCCACCGCAGATGGGCGCTGCCGCAGCGAATACGCCCGGATACCTGGCCACGGCCTCGAAAGTGCCCATGCCGCCCATGCTGAGGCCAGCGATGTAAACCCGGGTGGGGTCCACGCTACCGCCATTGACGAGGGAAAGGGTCAGTTCGATGGCCATACGCAGCGGCCCGGTCATTGCACCGCTGTAGTCAAAGCTGCGCACGATGGGCGACTTGGAGCGGTCGGCCTTCATGGTGTTCCAAGAGGCATCGGCTGGGCACTGCGGGAAGAGGACGATGGCCGGGAAGTCCCGCTGGTTCTCCGGTTTCAGGAACAATTTGGCACCGTGCACAAGCTGCGCCTCGTTGTCGCTCCCACGCTCGCCCGACCCGTGCAGGAAGAGCAGGAGCGGGTATTTTTTGGTGGGGTCGTAGTCTTTTGGGAGCAAAATCCGGTACTGAATCGAGTCGTCGCCAAACCTGAACTGCTTCTTTTTGAAACTGGACAAATCGGGCTGCGAGGCCGCCTTCCATGTATCAAGTACCGAAAATTCGGCTTGCTCCAGCCCGGTGCGCACCCCGGTTTTTTCACCCAGAACCATGATGTTGTGGGCAGCGGGATGGTAGGCTTCCCACCTTGGCAGGCCGGAGCCATTGGGGTCGCCCGTGGCAGCGAAATTGGCCCAGTAGCCCGACATTTGCTCCATGAGCAGTTGGTCGGTAGGCTCCCAAGGGCGGTTCCACATGGGCAGCGAGTGCAGGGCGTAGGCAATCTCGGCGGAGTGGAAAGCGCCGTGCTCGGCGAGGTCGGGGCGGCCCGGCGGCACCCGGTCGAAGCGGTAGAGCCACGCCTTCTGTTTGCCTTTTTCGGCCTGGAGCTTGGCCCAGGTGTAGTTCTGCCATGCGAATGCCATGTGCTTGAAAAAATGCTTCTGCGACTGCTTGGCCACAGCATCGTCGGAGGCGGGAAACGCCCGGAGGAACTCCTCGGCCAGCCCGCCGTACTTGGCCACGGCATCGGCCCGCCACTCCTCGGCGGTCATTGTTTTTCCAAAAATGAAACCCTCGTCACGGTTCCAGCCCGTGAGCGTTGGCACGTCGTTTTGTTGGCCTTCGGCAAAGATGGCGTGTACCTCCTTGGGCAGCACGTAGCCATCCTGCACGGGGGAGTTGTGGCTGCCCGTGTGCGGCAGCAGCGAGTCGGCGGACAGTTGGCGAAGCTCCAACAGGCTTGTTTTGCCCATTTTTTTCATAAAATCCAATCCAGCGAGGCTGGCCGCAGGCAAGCTGAGCGCCCGGTCGCCAAACATGCCGCCGCTCTGCCCGATGGCCCGGTGGAAGAGGCCCTTGGCCAGCGGCGAAGCCACCAGCGCATTCACGGCGAAGCTGCCCGCCGACTGCCCGGCGATGGTCACCCTGCCGGGGTCGCCCCCGAAGGCGGCGATGTTCTGCTGCACCCACTGGAGGGCGGCCACCATGTCGAGGAAGGCATAGTTGCCGCTGGCACCGTGGCCCGACTCCCGGCTGAGTTCGGGATGGGCAAAAAAGCCGAAGATGCCCACCCGGTAGTTGATGCTGACGAAGACGACGCCCTTGCGGGCCATGCCCTCGCCGTCGTAGATGGGGCAGGCGCCGCCGCCGCTGGTGAAGCCGCCGCCGTGAACCCAGACGATAACGGGCAGTTTTTCCTTGGCAATGGCCGCCGTGGGCGACCAGACGTTGAGGTACAGGCAGTCCTCGCTGATGGGCGCTTTGGGAATCAGGAACTCCTCCGACCAGACGAAGAAGGGCGCTGGCGTGGCTTGCATGGCGCTGGGGCCGAAACGGGTACAGTCCCGGCTGCCCGACCAGTTGGCCACGGGCTGCGGGGCCTTCCAGCGCAGCTCGCCCAAGGGCGGCGCTGCGAAGGGGATGCCCTTGAAACTGGCCACCATGCCGTCGGGGGTGGTGGAGCCTTCGACGAGGCCGTTTTGGGTGGTGGCGGTGGGCTGCTGGGCTTGGGCTGGCGCCGGGATTTGCAAGAACATTGCAAGGAAAAGAAGGGTGAAATTCCGCATTTGCTTTTTTTGTGTAAAAATGGGCAAAATAATGAGCGTGAGTAGCTAGGCTCAATTTTTTTGAAAACTAACACTTCTGGTATTGACCGCATCTTTCGCCCCGTTTTCCTCCATGAATTGCTATCTTTGCGGCCTTTTCCAAAAAAGACCTCCACAAACACGAATCGCAAACATGATAACAGTAGATAACGTCAGCCTTCAATTCGGCAAACAAGTCCTTTTCGATGAGGTGAACCTCAAGTTCACCCGTGGCAACTGCTACGGCGTCATCGGTGCCAACGGGGCGGGCAAGTCCACCTTCCTCAAGATTCTCAGCGGCGAGATAGAACCCAACCGGGGCGGCATCAGCATTGAACCCGGCAACCGCATGGCCGTGCTGTCGCAGAACCACTTTGGCTTCGAGGAGGAGACCGTGCTGAACACCGTGCTGATGGGCCACAAGGAGATGTACCGCATCGGGGAGGAGAAGAACGCCATCTACATGAACCCCGACGCCAGCGAAGCCGACGGCCTACGTGCCGCTGACCTCGAAAACGAGTACGGCAACATGGGCGGCTGGACCGCCGAGAGCGACGCCGCAGAGCTGCTGTCGAACATGGGCATCCGGGAAGACCTGCACTACAAGCTGATGAAGGAGCTGACCGGCCCCGAAAAAGTAAAGGTGTTGCTGGCGCAAGCCATCTTTGGCAGCCCCGACCTGCTGCTCCTCGATGAGCCTACCAACGACCTCGACGCCGAGACCGCCACTTGGCTCGCCGACTTCCTCGCCGACTACCAGAACACGGTCATCGTGGTGAGCCACGACCGCTACTTCCTCGACATGGTCTGCACCCACATGGTGGACATTGATTTCAAGAAAATCAAGATTTACACGGGCAATTACACCTTCTGGTACGAGACCAGCCAGCTCATGATGCAGCAGCGGGCCAACAAGGACAAAAAGACCGAGGCCAAGCGGGCCGAGCTGATGGAGTTCATCGCACGGTTCAGCGCCAATGCCTCGAAATCACGCCAAGCCACCAGCCGCAAGAAGGCGCTCGAAAAACTGAACATTGACGAGATGGAGCCGTCGAGCCGCAAGTACCCGTTCATCCGCTTCAACATGGAGCGGGAACCGGGCGACCAACTCCTGCGGGTGACCAACCTGGGCAAGCGGGACGAGAACGGCGACTGGCTGTTCAAGGGGCTGGACTTGACCCTGAACCGCAACGAGAAGATTTCGCTGTTGGGACGAAATACCACGGCGGTGAACACCCTCTACCAAGTGCTGGCGGGCGAAGTAGAACCAGACACCGGCACGGTGGAGTTCGGCCAGACCATTACCGTGGAGTACATGCCGAACGACAACAGCAAGTATTTCAGCGGCAGCAACGACACCAACCTGATTGATTGGCTTCGCCAATTCTCGAAGGAAAAAGACGAGATGTTCATCCGGGGCTTCCTGGGCCGTATGCTCTTCCGGGAAGAGGAGGTGTACAAGCAGTCCAGCGTGCTATCGGGCGGTGAGAAGGTGCGCTGCATGTTGTCGAAGATGATGCTCAAGCTCCCCAATTTCCTCCTCCTCGACGAGCCGACCAACCACCTCGACCTCGAATCCATCACGGCACTGAACAACGCCCTCGTGGAGTTCAAGGGCAACCTCATTATGACCTCACATGACCACGCCCTGCTCTCCTCCGTGACGAACCGCATCGTCGAAATCGGGCCGACGGGCTATATTGACAGCTTGATGGGCTTTGACGAGTATATCAAGTCGGAGAAGATTCGGGTGCAGCGGGAAGGGCTTTATAAGGGGATGGCGATGGTGGCGTAACATTTGAACCATTTAAGTAATTTAAAAAACCATTTTTGGGGAGGGTCATCCTCTTTTTTGACAAAGCTATCAACCGCTTTTTGAAGCAGTTGCTGCATGGTTTCTATATCTTCCATAATCTCATTTCTCATGCAGTCGGGATAATAAGTGATGAGATGCTGAAATTGGCTGCTCCTGTACTCGTATTGTATTCCATCAAACAATATAGTTTGATTGACATCGTCAACGTCCACTATTTGGCAACCAACCTTGTCCGTATTCAATATCAACGATCCACTTCCACCACTGAAATGAATTATCCAAGCAACGATTATAACGGATTCGTCAAAGTTTTCCTCTAAGACGCTTTGCAAAAATTCATTCTTGTACCTTCGCAAATGAACATCATATTCTTCCCTTGCGACGTCAACAAGTAGTATTTCCAAGGAATTTTTCCTACCGGATAGCATGAAGGTATGCTCCGCACTTTTATCAACTATTTCACGTTCTTCTGGGGTCAGACTCTTGTATTTTTCGCATATTCTGTATGCGAACGCTTCATTAATTTCTACATAGAAAGTTATTGGCCAATCAGGGCGAGCCAGGCGCTTTTTTACTTCCCTATAAATATCATCATGGTCAGTTGGCGTCCTGCCAACTTTGGAGTAGGCATAGACCACATCTGCTGGCAGGCTAATTTTAAACAACGATTGAAAATCAGAAAATTCTTCTTCACTGATTATCAAACGCTCGTTTTTTTTTCCCTTCAATAAATGAATCATACTTAGCACTATCTTCGAGCATGAGACGCTCCAAGAGAATTGCATGCGCTGCCAATAATTCCTTCGTCTGTAATTTCTCAAGATTCTCCATGTTGCTTTGTCTTCAAGTCCAGTTTTTTCAGCAAATCAGGCATTCGGTACGTACCTGCCATATTGCCAATATTTTCAGCTGCCTCGTCCAAGTCCATACCGATGGCGGTGACATAAAGCGCCTTCTTGCTTTCTCCTCTAAAAACAGCTCTTTTAAGCGAAGAGATAGTCGCAAAATTGCTTTTGGCCACCCCTATCACGGGCAGTTTAACGCTCATGGATTCAAACAAATGTCCCCCAAGCCCAAACTTACCCTCGTCATCCAAGAAAACAAACCCATCTACCACGATGACATCCCCTGCTTTGACATCCATTTTGCTCAAGAGAGAGAGGATGCATGGAAGCTCTCTTTTGTAAAATTGCCCACTTTCGTAGTCGTCTTGGACAGGGAGTTCTTCCGTTTTGAGAAAAGCCACCGCTTGGCTCGCCCAATCTGCGAACCCAACACAAACTGTCCTAGCAGTCTTGTCGGTATAGTAAGTGTCGAAAGCAAAAATCATGTTGATTCAATGGTTTATCGTTGTGAATGATTTTAACAATTGTTACGAACCTCGCCAAAACAAGAGAGGACGGCCTTATGGTTCCATGTATAGGTTTTTGTATTTCCCTATTTCTCGATAATAGCGTTTGCCAACGAACTCAAGTTCCTAAAAGGCGAGTGGATTTTCAGCCTAGCCACATCCCCATTTTCCCTACCTTCGCCCCCAACAATCAAACAATTCAACAATTCAGCAATGATAGTTTTGGGCAAACACAACCGCCTTCGTGCCGTCCGCCAGACCGACAACGGCGTTTACCTCACCGACCGGGAAGGGACGAGGGAGGTGCTGCTGCCCAACAAATTCATCCCCGAAGAAGGGCTGGAAGAAGACCAGTTCCTCAAGGTCTTCATCTTCAAGGACTCCGAAGACCGCATCACGGCCACCACCGCCGAGCCGCTCATCAAGCTCAACGAATTCGCCTGCCTGCGGGTGCGGGAAGTGAACGAAGTGGGCGCCTTCCTCGATTGGGGCCTCGAAAAAGACCTGCTCGTGCCCTTCAAGGAGCAGCCGGGCCGCATGTCGGTAGGCGGCTGGTACATGGTTTATCTGTTTTTGGATGAAAAAACCGAGCGGCTCGTGGCCAGTGGCCGCTACCAGAAGTTTTTGGAAAAAGAAGCGCACGGCCTCAAGCAGGGGCAAGTCGTGGACGTGCTGATTGACGACCGAACCGACCTCGGCATCAACGTCATCGTGAACCACGAGTTCCGGGGCCTGATTTACGAGAGCGAACTCTTCGAGCAGGTAACGAGGGGCGACCACAAAAAGGGCTTCATCAAGACCCTGCGCCCCGACGGCAAGCTCGACATCACCCTCCAGCGCCCCGGCTACGGCAAGGTGGAGGATACCTCGGCCAAAATATTGGCGAAGCTGAAGGAAAACAACGGCTTCCTCCCCTTCGGCGACAAAAGCAGCCCGGAGGACATCACACGGGTGTTCGGCATGAGCAAAAAAACCTTCAAAATGACCCTCGGTAAGCTCTTCAAGGAACAAAAAGTACGGCTGGCCGAGGAGGGGATTTACTTGTTGCCAAAGGTGCGGAAATAAGCTATGCCCCAGTACCGACCCTCGGCAGGAACCGCCCTACCCTTTTCACATAATCTTGGTAAGCCGGGTATTTGTCCCCGGAAATCTTCTCGCTGAAATCGGCGCTGCCTTGGAACAGCAACAGGAGCAGCACGGCGCCCACCAGCGAGCCGTTGAGCCAGCGGCCCGTGGCTGCCACGCTGAACAGGTAGAAGGCCAACCAAATGCCCTGCTCGGCGGCGTAGTTCGGGTGCCGAAGCCATGCCCAGAGGCCCGTGTCCAAAAAGCCCTTTGCGAAGCCGCCCGTGAGCGGCTCCCCGGCGGCCAAGCGGCGGTGCTTTTCCCGTTGGAAGTTCCACTGCTGCTGGTCGGCGATGGTCTCGATGACCACCAAGCCCAGGAACAGCGCCGCCGCCAAGCCGTCCAGCAGGCCGAGCGGCACGCCCCTGCCGTGCCAAGCCATGACCGCCGGCAAGGTGAAGAGCAGCACCAGGCCCATTTGATAAAAAGAAATAAAACCGAGGTTGAAGGCGGCCCAGCGCAGGCGGCCACTGAGCAGGGGCATCTTGCGGAGCACGCTCCAGCGGTAGTCCTCCTCGCCCGCCCACGGCAGCCAGGAGTAGCCGCCCCGCCGCCAGAAATTAAAGGTGAGCCGCAGCCCCCACACGCTGGCCAGCACGGCCATCAGCACCATGCGGGCATCCCAGCCGCCAGCGTAGGCAAAGTACCAAGTGTAAATGATGGGCATGATGCTCCACAACTTGTCCACTTGGCTGCAGTTGCGGGTGATTTCGCTGACCACGAAGCAGGTGAACGCCACGGCGCACATCAGTTTGAGCATGGCCAGCAGCATGTCCAATTGTTCGGGGGCGAGCGGCGCATCGTACCGGAAGGCCACATAGGGCAGCACGATGAGGGCAAGCAGCAGTAGCAGAATCGTCTTGAGCATAGGTGGTCGGTTTGGTGGCAAATATATTTCAGGGATTGAAAGTTTGGGGGATTTTTCAAAATGGTGGGAAGGGAGGGGGTACTTGCTTCCGCTGTTTTTGTTTGGGGTTTGACAAATAAAACGGAATGAGAAATGAGGCCGAGGTGCAATTGGTGAACGGCGTGGTGGACACCACCATCACTAATTTCGACAGTGAGACGGAATTCAAGCCCGTCAAGCAGGGCCTGTACCTGTTCAAGGTGGTGGCACCGGGCTTCAAGCCTTACAAGACTTATCCAACTGCGACTGCTGAAAGGCAAAATCAATCGGCTGGAAGTGGAATTGGAGCCGGAAAGATAGGTCGGTTGTTTTCAGATGATATGGAAAAGGGGTGTCGCTACGTGAAGCAACAACACCCGTTTTTTATTTCCCGATTGACGAGAAGGCAAGGGATATTGGACTGGCGTTGGTTAAAACAATTTCCCTTGCCCCCCTTCGTCAAAATCAATCGTGTCCCCCACGTGAAGCTTCTCATCAGCGCCAGACCCAGTGACCTTGGCAACTTCCGCCCCCTGGCTGCCAACTGGCGAACTTTTCTCCTCCAACTCCTTCACCCCCAGCAGTTTCTGGTCGCTCAAGCGGTTGCCCATTGCTTTCCAGCCTTTCACATCCATGAAATCGCCGAGGCTTACCTCGCCGTCCAGTTTTTTGCCCTTCACCTTCACGCTGTATTCGATGCGTGGGTTTTCTTTTACGCTGGCGAATAGCAGCTTGGAGTTCTTGTGGTCGCTGAGGTAGCTGAACTTCTCGCCGAGCTTCGAGGTCTCGATTTTGAAGCGTTTGACCATCGTCCACTCTTTGTTTCCATCGAAATAGACGGCGTTCACCACCTGCTCCGGGTCGAATTTGCCGATGTGCAGCAGGTTGTTCACGTCGTAGCGGCGGGTGAGGTCGAAGTCGTTGAGTTCGTAGGTGCCGTCGTTCCAGAGCACCATGATGAGGTCGCCCGTGTCGAAAGCGCCGAGGTACTTGGCACGCTCGTCGGTGGTGAGGCGGCCCGAAACCTCGTCCACATAGACCTTGATGGCGCCGATGGTGCTTTGCCCGGCTTCTTTCAGCACCACTTTTTTGATGGGGTACTTGGTCACGATATTGCCCTGCGAAGCCCGGCCCTTGATTTCGAGGTCGGAGAAGCCGAAGTCGAACACCTTGATGCGGGCCGTGCAGCCTTGGCTGAGGGTGATGGTCACGAGTTCTGCCTCGCCATTGGGATTGGCAGAGAAGTACAGGCATTTCGAGTTCGGGTTGCCCATCGTCAGGTCGTACTCCTTGTCACGGGTGATGGCCGTCACGTTGAAGCGCTTGGCCTTGCTCACGCCGCTCTTGGCGTCCACGTAAATCATGTTGTAGGTCGTGCGCTCGTCGTTCTTTTTCCACACATCCACGTGGATGATGTCCTTGCCCACGAAGGTCTTGTCGGCGATGCGGGTCACCACCATTTTGCCGTCCTTGCGGAACACGATGACGTCGTCAATGTCGGAGCAATCGCAGACGAACTCGCCGTCCTTTTTCAGGCCCATGCCCACGAAGCCTTCCTTGAGGTCCACGTAGAGTTTGGCGTTGTTGGCCACTACCTGCGATACTTGGATGGTCTCGAAGCCGCCAGAAATGGTCGTGCGGCGCTCCCGGCCCTTGCCGTATTTTTCGAGCAAATTGTTGAAATACGCCACGGCGTACTCGGTGAGGTGCGCCAAATGGTGCTCGGTTTCCTCCAGTTCCTCGATGAGCCGCTCGATGAGTTCGTCGGCCTTGAACGAGTTGAATTTCGAGATGCGCTTGATGCGGATTTCGGTCAAACGGGTGATGTCGTCGTCCGTCAGTTCCCGGAAGAGTTTCAGGCGTTTGTCACCCCCAGCCCCTGAAGGGGAGTTTTGGTCGGAAGGGGTGCTAACATATTTGCGAAGCTCCCGATAAATAACGGCGATGACCTCTTCCCAGCTCTCGCACTCCTCTATTTGGTGGTAAATGCGGTTCTCGATGAATATCTTTTCGAGGCTGGCGAAGAGCCATTTTTCCTCCAGTTCCTTGCGCTTGATTTCGAGTTCCTGCCGCAGCAGGTCCTTGGTGTTTTCGGTGGAAATGCGCAGGATTTCCTCCACCGTCGTGAAAATCGGCTTGTCGTCGGTGATGATGCAGGCGTTGGGCGAGATGCTCACTTCGCAGTCGGTGAAAGCGTAGAGTGCGTCAATCGTCACGTCGGGCGAGGTGCCGGGCATCAGTTCGATGGCGATTTCGACCTCGGCGGCGGTGTTGTCGTCAATCTTCTTGATTTTGATTTGGCCCTTCTCCACGGCCTTGCCGATGCTCTCGGCGAGGGAGACCGTCGTCACGCCGTAGGGCAGTTCTTTAATCAAAATGATATTCTTGTCCGCCTTCTCGATTTTGGCCCTGACCTTCACCTTGCCGCCGCGTTGGCCGCCGTTGTAGTCGGTCACATCAATGCTGCCCCCGGTCATGAAATCCGGGTAAATCTTGACGCTTTTCCCGTGCAAAATATCAATGCTGGCTTTGATTAGCTCGATGAAATTATGCGGCAGAATCTTTGTGCTGAGGCCCACGGCGATACCGTCCGTGCCCTGCGCCAAGATGAGCGGGAACTTCATGGGGAGGTTCACCGGCTCCCGTTTCCGACCGTCGTAGCTGAGCGACCATTCGGTGGTTTGCGGGTTGAAGGCCACCTCCAGGGCAAACTTGGTGAGGCGGGCCTCAATGTATCGGGAAGCCGCCGCCGAGTCGCCGGTGCGGTAGTCGCCCCAGTTACCTTGGGTGTCAATGAGCAGTTCCTTTTGCCCGATGTTCACGAGCGCATCGCCGATGGCTGCGTCGCCGTGGGGGTGGTACTGCATCGTGTTGCCGATGATATTGGCCACTTTGTGGTAGCGCCCGTCGTCCTTTTCGTACATGGCGTGCAGGATGCGCCGCTGCACGGGTTTTAGTCCGTCTTCGATGGCGGGCACAGCCCTTTCGAGGATGACGTAGCTGGCATAGTCGAGGAAGTAGTTCTCGTACATGCCGGAGATGGTGACGACGTGGCCCTCGGCGTGGGTGCCGTTGGCGCCATTGTGGCCGGGCGTGCCGTCTGGGTTGCTATTTGGTGATGTTGCCATTTTGAGTCAGGTATTTAATTTTGTCTGAGACAGTTCAAGTAAGTTGTTCATAGACAACCACCTGCCAAGACCATTAGGGTAATTAACATCTTCCTGAAACCAAATCCATTTGTACAAATGAATCAATAAGTCAAGAGATAATCCAATATTACTTTCAATGCTGTTAATTTCCTCTGCTTGCAATTCTTCACCCTTACAAACTTTGTGTAACAATTCTATTATAACCTTGCCATACTCAAGTGATTGAGAGAATTTGAATTCAATATCTTCTTGAAGCTCCGCATGGGACGCTAACCAGAGTTCCTCTTCAACTGGATTGTGAACGAAAACCATAAAATCGTTTTTCGATAGCCTCCCGAAATTACGTTTGCCGCCTGGTTTGTTAATTACGATTTTTCTTCCATCGCTAAGCGTAGCAACTTCATAAAGAAGATATGGCACTTCATTTAACTTCACCTTTGCTTCTTCTTGAGAAAGGTTTTCAATCTCAAGTTTAATTAGCGTAACTGGGTAATTGAATTTGGTTGCCATACATGATGGTTTTATCAAAAGGTAATTTCAAAGCGCCAACTTTTCAAGAAACGTATACTGTTGTAATTCATCACATCTTCGAAAGTCAATTCCCAAAAATTGTAAACACTACCACGTTTTTCAAAGAAAA
>JALOMF010000547.1 GCA_025455635.1 Saprospiraceae bacterium
CTCAGACTGTGCGCAAAGGCCCGTGGAGAAAACAAGGAGTAGGACTAAGATTTTCAGACTGTTTTTCATGGCACGTACGGATTTCAGAGCCAGCATTTCTGAAAGGGAAAATAAAACCGTTGCTTCCACGATGCAGGATTGCAGACCCCAAGGTTGGTTATAAACGTGCGAAGGATAACTTGTCCGTCTCGGCAAACAGGGATTCGCCCAAAGTGTCAAGTTGTCTCTCAAACGTTCCTTGATTCGTTTTTTTATTGCTTGCCAGTTCTAAATAGCGGTGTGGGAGAATGCAAAGTCAATCAAAAATCTTGACAAAACCTCCTTTTTCTCGAAAAGACTCATATTTCGGGTGCTGAAAGCAGATGATTTTCTTGGGTTTTGGCAGCCAATCGTAACTTTGCCTTGGGTTCATTTGTTAACCAGCGCTGTATTTCAAGCAATTGCGTTGAAATGCAAGCTGGGGGTTCACCTCAAATTGAATTCAATTAATCCAATTGTAGAATGAGTAAGCACGGAAGGGTTTTGGTGGCCATGAGTGGCGGCATTGACAGCACAGTGACGGCCATGCTCATGCACGAAGAGGGCTACGAAGTGGTCGGTATCACCATGAAGACATGGGACTACGCCTCGTCGGGTGGTTCCCACAAAGAAACGGGCTGCTGTAGCCTCGATTCCATCAACGATGCCCGAAAAGTGGCAGTTGACATGAAGTTTCACCATTTCATTGTTGATATCAGGGAGGAGTTCGGCGATTATGTCATTGACAATTTTGTGGAAGAGTACATGGCTGGCCGCACCCCGAACCCCTGTGTGCTCTGCAACACGCACATCAAGTGGAGCGCATTGCTGAGACGGGCCGACTCCCTCGACTGCGAATTCATCGCCACGGGGCACTACGCCATCATCAACCAACAAGACGGGCGGCATTTCATTTCCAAGGCAAAAGACAGCCAAAAAGACCAATCCTACGTGCTTTGGGGGCTTAGCCAGGAGTGCTTGCAGCGCAGCAGGTTCCCGCTCGGCGGCCTCACCAAGCCCGAAGTACGCCAAATCGCTTTTGACCACGGCTACGCCGAACTTTCAAAAAAAGCAGAGAGCTACGAGATATGCTTCGTGCCCGACAACGACTACCGGGGCTTCCTCAAGCGCCGAATTGATGGGCTGGAGGAGCGGGTAGCTGGCGGCAAATTCGTCAACACGGCAGGGCAGGTGCTGGGCGAGCACGAGGGCTACCCGTTCTACACCATCGGGCAGCGCAAGGGGCTGGGCATCGCATTTGGGCAGCCCATGTTCGTGGCGGAAATCAGGCCCGATACCAACACCGTCGTGCTGGGTACCGAGGACGAACTCATCAAGAACAGCATGAGGGTGGGGCAGGTGAACCCCATGAAGTACGCCACCATTCCCGAAGGGCTGGAAGCCGTCACCAAAGTGCGCTACCGGGATGCGGGCACCTTTAGTTTGCTGCGCAACATGGAGGCCGAAGGCCACGTGAAAGTGGAGTTCTTGGCCAACGTGAAGGGCATCGCCCCCGGCCAGTCAGCCGTTTTTTACGAAGGCGACGATGTGGTAGGTGGTGGGATAATTTACGGATAACCATCTGATTTTCAGTTTTTTATAAAAAAATATTCCTGTGAAAAATCAATTGAGGCCGTTTTCCCTTTTCTTGTTTGCTGCCGCAATTTTTGCCGCCTGCAAAGAAACGCCAGACGACTACAACCCTGACCCTGGTCAGGATTATTACCCGCTCACGGTCGGCAAATTCGTGGAGTACCAGATGGATTCGACCATATTTGACCCAAATGGCGACACCACGTCTTACCAGTCCACCTACTTCTTAAAGGAGGAAATCGTGGATACCCTGACCGACAACAACGGCAACCTGCTTTTCAGAATCGAGCAGTACCAACGGGCTGCCGACACGCTACCTTGGGCCATTTCAAAAGTGTTGGCAGCTTCCATCCAAGACAACCAAGCCGTCCGCACCGAGGACAACCTCCGCTTCATCAAGCTCATTTTCCCCGTGAAAAAGAACAAGAGCTGGGACGGGAACGTCCACTTCCAGAACAGCCAAATCGTGACAGTGGCTGGCGAGTCGCTTGAAATGTTCAAGGGCTGGGGCTACCGCATCCGCTTGGCCGATGAGCCTGCCACGGTCGGCAATTTCACTTTCGACAAAACCATCACCGTGGAAGAGGCCGAAAACGAAAACCTGATTGAGCTGCGCAGGTCAAATGCTGTTTATGCAAAGAACATCGGTTTGGTTTACCGGGAAGTCTGGGTACTGGATACCCAGTGCATTGATGATTGCATAGGCCAGCCATGGGAAGAAAAAGCGGAGAAGGGCTTTATTTTGAAACAAACCATTATCAACCATAATTGATGTCAGAGAAGCTAGTTTCGGTAGGTTTTACCAAAAAAACACATGGCTCGCAGGGCGAGTTGAAGGTCGAAATCAAGGACGAATACTTCGATGATTTTGTGGGTTCCGATGTGGTTTTCATGAATGTTCAGGGCAAACCCCTTCCTTTTTTCATCGAAAACCTACGGGATGCGGGCGATATGCTGCTAAAAATCGAGGACGTTGACTCCCCCACGGAGGCCAAAAACCTGACCTCCAAAGAGCTTTTCCTTCGGGAAAAAGACATCACCGTTTCCAAAAACGAAGGCGTGGTACTCACTTTCGAGCTGTTGGTCGGCTACGAACTGCACGATGAACTGGCTGGCTTGATTGGCAAAATTGAGTCGGTGGAAGTGATGCCGCAGCAGCATTTGGCCATCGTAAACCACCAGGGTAACGAGGTTTTTATCCCGCTTCACCCATCCTTGGTGGTAAAATTGGACGAAAAAGCGAAAAAAATAACCCTTCGCTTACCTGAGGGCTTGCTCGACCTTTGAAAAAAAGGCAGCCATCTGTCACGACGACTGCCCCTGTATTCATTTGGCCTTAAATTAGATTTGACGGAATTCAAGCACCCGGATTTTTTCCGCCGCTCAAGAAATCTTGGTAAATCTTCAGCTCGTCCCAACTACCAGCAGCAGCAAGCTCGGCCTGGCGTGGCCAAGTAGCCGGGTCAGCAATTTTGTAGGCCGGGCCAGCCTTCTCCAGCATGTCCTTGAGTTTTTCCAATGGCGATGAAGCTAGGGCTGCAAAGGTCCAAATGCCGATTTGGTTGCAGAGCTGCTCGATTTTTGGCCCGATTCCTTCCACTTTTTTCAGGTCGTCAATCTGCTCAGGCACAGCGGCTAAGGCTGCTGCGGCCACCGAGGCTGCCCCGAATGCCGTGGCCGATTCCCTGGCG
>JALOMF010000548.1 GCA_025455635.1 Saprospiraceae bacterium
AAAAAAATATTTGAAGAATAATTCGTTCTTAAAATAGCAGTAGCACAAGAGGTGACACCTTTCCGAAAGGTGTCACCTCTTCAATTTTAACCATGTTGTTTTTCCAAAAAATTGCGAAGCAAAACCCGTTCAAGCCAACCGCTGCGCTGGCCTTGGTTTTGCTATTTTTTTGGGTAAAAACCAGCGCCCAAGCCCCCATCAAGCTAAGGCTCATACCACTGGACGGCGACAGTTCTTTTATTCAAAAAAACATCAAACACGCTGCTGAATTTGCTGATAGCGCACTGGTTTTCAGTGAGTTGAAAACCATCATCGCACAGCTCCAAGCCCAGTCCTACCTCGAAGCCTCCATTGACAGCACCCAACTTCGAGACAGCCGCCTGACCGCATGGCTGCACATCGGCCCAACCTACGAATGGGCCAGCCTCCGCAACGGCAACGTGCCCGACGACCTGCTCAACCGCAGCGGCTTCCGACCCAAGCTGTTCAACGGCAAGCCGCTCCGTTTCACCGAAATCCAAAAACTGCAAGAGCGCCTCCTCCAAGAAGCGGAGAACTCCGGCTTCCCCTTCGCCAAAGTAAGCATTGACAGCTTAAGTTGGGCTTCCCCAAAATCCGCAATCCGCAATCTGCAATCCGCAATCTTCCTCACTCCCGGCCCCCTCGTCCTTTTCGACAGCCTCAATGTGGAGGGCGACGCCAAAATCTCGATGAACTACCTGCGGCAATACCTTGGCATACACGAGGGCGAGCCATACAGCCGACAGCAAGTGCTGCGCATCAGGCAGCGGGTGCGGGAACTGCCGTTTTTGCAGGAGAAAAAAAACGCCATCGTGAGCTTTCGGGAGGGAAAGGCCCAACTCCGGCTTTTCCTCGAAAAAAAGAAGGCCAGCCGCTTTGACTTCCTGCTCGGCGTGCTGCCCGACAATGGCCGGTTGGAGCAACGGCTGCTGATAACGGGCACGTTCAATGCCGAGTTCCAGAACCAGTTCGGCCTCGGCGAGCGCATTTACGCCAGCTTCGAGCGGCTGCGGCCACAGACCCAGCGGCTGGAGGTGGCCTTCAGCTACCCGTACATGCTGCAATTGCCCTTCGGCGTTGACCTAAAGTTCAACCAGTACCGCCGGGACAGCACCTACACCGACATCATCGGCGAGTTTGGGGTGCAGTACCTCTTCGAGGGCGGCAATTACCTCAAGGCATTCTGGAACACGACTGCCTCCAACCTGATTTCGGTGGACACGGTGGCCATCCGGCAGGGGCGCTTCCCCCGTCAGCTCGACGTGCGCAACCGGGCATTTGGCTTGGAGGCCAACTGGCAGTCGCTCGACTACCGTTTCAACCCCCGGCGGGGCTGGGTCTTGGTGGCCAAAGGAAGCGCTGGTACCCGCACCATCGAGCGGAACCAGGCCATCTTGGACATCGCTGAAAGCTATTACGACACGTTGCCGGGGCGCAGCTTTCGTTTCACGATGGAGGGGCGGCTGGAGCGCTACCAGCCGCTGTTGGAGCGCAGCGCCGTGAAGCTGTCGGCCCGCACGGGCGCTATTTTTTCGGAGGAAAAAGTCTATCAGAACGAGCAGTTCCGCATCGGGGGCAACCGGCTGCTGCGAGGATTTGACGAGGAGAGCGTTTTCGCCACGCTGTTCGCTGTTTTTACGCTGGAATACCGACTGCTCATTGGCCAGAACAGTTATTTCTACACCTTTGGCGATTACGGCTACGTGGAGGACAAGCGCATCGGGCAGCCCAGCCGCTATGATAATCCGCTGGGCTTTGGCGGCGGCCTCACCTTCGAGACCTCGGCGGGCGTGTTCGGCATCAGCTTGGCCGTTGGCAAACAATCGGGCAACCCGCTGGATTTCAGGAACCCGAAAGTGCATTTTGGGTACGTGAGCGTGTTCTGAAAGGATGAATGATAAATGGTGGAATGAAGAATTCAATCGCCATCATTTCCCCGCAAATCCACGTTGTGGAAGCACACCACCTGCCACTGCGGCCTATTCCTTGTTTCAAACAGTTGGTACATCAGCCCGGTCTCGAAGCGGAGCGTCGGGGTCACGGCGTAGCCGATGGCACCGTACAGGCGGTTACGGTCGAAAATGGGCGTTTTGGCATTGACGAACAGCTCGTTGTAGGCGGAAATATAGACCGTGCCCTTCGTCATTTCGGGCTTGTTGAGGCATAGGTTGATGGAAAGAAAATAGCGGAACCTCGTCCGGTAGCCAGCAGGCAGGAACCGCTCCTCCAATCGGTAGCGGTGCGAGAGATAGACCCTGCCAAAACGCTGCCGGGTGAGGAACTGCTGGTAGAATCGGTGCTCGTTGGCGTAGCTTTTATCGTCGGTGCCCGCTTTGTAGGTGGCCGTGTGGAAAAAACCGTAGCCAGCGCCCAGTTGCGAGTTCGCCTTCGGCAAATCGTAGAGCGCCGCCGTGCGGATGAAGGCTTGCTCCAGGTCGCCCACTGCGTTGAAGTTGCGGTGCTGCCCCTCCAGCCAGATGCTCCAACGGTCGGCCACCCGATAGCTGCCGAAGTAGGCGAACCAGTTGCCGAGGTCGCTGTCTTGGGCATGGAGCGTCAGTGTGGAGCATAGCAATAAAACAGGGAGGAAAAGCTTGAGAAGTCGCATGGTTGCTCGATTTTTAATGGTTTTTTGGATTAAATCCAAGTTAGATTTTTGCCCAAAAATAAGCCAACTGGCCAAAGCGGAATCGAAATTTGTGGATTGCTGCTAACTTGCCCGAAAATTCAAACATTATGGTCGCATTAAAACTCATTGCTGGCCTTGTCCTGCTCGTCGTGGGGGCAGAGGCGCTCGTAAAAGGAGCTTCTAAAATTGCCGCTGTCATTGGCATCTCTCCATTGGTCATCGGCCTCACCATTGTGGCCTTTGGCACCAGCTCGCCGGAGCTGGCGGTAAGCCTTGGCAGTGCTTTCAATGGTAAGGCCGACCTCGCCATCGGCAACGTGGTGGGTAGTAACATTTTCAATGTGTTGTTTATCCTTGGCCTATCAGCGCTTATCATTCCTTTGGTCGTTCAACAACAACTCGTGCGCTTGGACGTGCCCATTATGATAGGTTCCAGCTTGCTGGTGATGCTCTTCGGTTGGGATGGGACGGTTGCGAAATGGGAAGGCGCCGTGCTGATGGCCATTGGCATTTGGTACACGGTATTCCTCATCCGCCAAAGCAAGAACGAGAAACGTAAAGCCGTGCTTGAAGATTATCAGGAAGCTTACGCCGACGATGGCAACCCCAAGAACGACCGTATCTGGCTGCAAATCATCTTTGT
>JALOMF010000549.1 GCA_025455635.1 Saprospiraceae bacterium
GATGACCGACGAACGCCTCTACCTCGAACCCGAACTGACCCTGAGCGACCTCGCACGCCGCTTGCAGACCAACGCCTCGGTGCTATCGGCAGTGGTGAACCGTGCCTTCGGCAAAAACTTCAATGACTTCGTGAACGAGTACCGGGTGGAAGCTGTGAAACGCCTGCTGGAAGACCCCAAGGCCAGTCACCTTTCCCTGCTCGGCATTGGGCTGGAGTGCGGCTTCAATTCCAAGTCCACCTTCAACCGTGCCTTCCGCAAGGTGACGGGCGTGGCACCGAGCGAGTGGGCATCGAAGACATGAAAAAGCCCACGCACCTACTGGCACGTGGGCTTGTGAATCTATTTTGTGAGCATGGCCTCAGCCCGGCTGGTCAGTTGCTCGAAGTGGTCGTTGAGCCTACCAAAAGCCCCTTCCAAATCCGTTTCCTCGCCTTCGTTCACCGTTGCGAGAAACTTTGAAATGGTGGCGCTGAACTCGTCAATCTCCCACAAAATGCTTTCCAGCCGTTCTGACTTCAAGGAAGGCGAAATCGAAAGCAGGAAATCCAGCTCCTTTTGAACCGATTTCCGCAGCCTCGAAAGCGCCTCCAGCATGGCCCATGCCGCTGCGGACAGCCGCCTTTGAGTACTGTTCATAACTGTCAGGTTTCCAGGAACTTGTACGGAAAACCTGCGTCATTTTGACGGATGCATTCCGCCAAAATTCCTGTTGTGATAAAATGCAGCATGAAAAACTGCTAGGAGTTAGGTAGTCTGAAATCAGGGAAATGCTTGAAAATCAACGCACAGCGCTCAATTTCCTAATTTCCCAATTTCTTCAAAACCTCGCCCTGAGTGAGAGCACGAAGTTCCTGCCTGCTGCTGCCACGCCTGAGCTGTATGGACGGTACCGCTGGTCGGTGATGTTCTCCACGCCGCCACTGATGGCCCACAAATCCGACAATTGGTACATCGCCCTGAAATTCAGCGTGTACCAGCTTGGCGAATAGGGGTTGCCGTCCTTGTCGGTGGCGTAGAGGTAGCCCTTGCCCCGTTCCTCGGCAGCAAGGTTTGCATAGCTCACGGCCCCGCTGTAGGCCACCGAAGCCTCCAATTGCACCAGCTGCACTTTGTAGCAAAGCCTCGTCACCCCAAAAATGGGTGCGGCGTGCCGCAATGGGGCGGTTGAGCCATCGTCGAGTTCCTCCTCGCCTTGCTGCCAAGTGAGGTGCGAAGTGAGGCCGCAGCCGTCAGTCAACCTAATCTCCAGACCCGCTTGAAGACCGAAAACCCTTGCATTTGCTGCGTTTTGGATGGCTTGCACTTGACTCATTTCACCATCGTAAAGGATGCTGTCTTGGCCGTTCAGCGTGAAATTGCGGCGCACGAGGGCGTTGTCGAGCAGGGTGTGGTAGCCCGTCACGTCGAGCTTGAGCACTTTGCCAAATTCCTTGGCGATGCCCAATTCGGCGTTCCAAGCATACTCGGCACGGAGGTCGGGGTTCGGCACCACGACCGCACCCGGCTCGGAGTCGAAGACTTTGCCCATGTCGTCCACGTTGGGTGAGCGGAAGCCGGTGGCGAGGTTGGCCCGCAATTGCCATGTCGGGCTTGGTCGGAGCACTGCCCCCAAATTGCCCGTGAGTGCACCATCCCGCTGCTCGGCGGTGGTGTACGGGAGTGGGAAAAACTCGTTGTCGAACTTGGCGTTCAGCCCGAAGGCATTGTAGCGGGCGCCGCTGAACAGCGTCAGTTTTTGCGAAGCCTCAAACTGCCAAGCCATGAAGGCGGCGTAGGACGACCACTCGGCCTGTGGGTAGCGGGCCGGGCCTTTGACGACCTCGTGCGTCTCGATGTCCTCGTCGGTGCCGCTGGAGTTCACGTCGTTCAGCACGGCTTCCAGCCCATAGAACAGCTTGTGGCGCTGGCCCAGCGACTTCTGGAAGTCGAGGTTGGCCGACCAAGCGTTCACCTTTTCCAAGCGGGTACGCCGCTCGGTCTTGTTGAAGTCCCGGTCAATGCGGCTCTCCTCGAAGCGCTGGTGCGCCAGTCGCAGGCTCATCTGGTCGTAGATGCCGCTGGTCTTGGTGTTCGTCACCGCCAGGTTGTTCATCATCCACTCCTGCGGGCCGTAGCGCCATTCGGCACTGCGGGGCAAGCCCTCACGGTAGCGCAAAAGGCGGTCGTAGCGGGCATAGTCGGTGGTGGTAGAATAATGGAAGCCGTAGGTGATGTCCCAGTGCTGGTTCGGCTGGTAGCGCAGCTTTTGCATCAGGTTGATTTGCTGGTAGGCCGTCGGGCGCTGCACGAGTGGGTCCTCGTTCATCGTCACCACGTCCTTGCCGTCCATCCGCTGTAAGTATTCCGGGCGCAGGTACTCGGCAGGGCCGTTGGTGCCCATGCGCAGGTCGCCGAAATCGGAGTGGGTGAGGCTGGTGGTGAGCGCCAGCTTTTTCCAAGCGGCGTTCAGGTCGAGGTGGGCCGTCATCTCGTGGTTGGCCGCCGAGTAGCGGATGGCCGCCCCGCCTGTGATGAAGGTTTTGGCCTCGTCGAGCAGCTTGGGCCGCAGCGTGGTGAAGTTCATCACGCCCGCCACGGCGTCGCTGCCGTACATCACTGAGCCGGGGCCGAACAGCACCTCGGCGCTTTCCAGCGCAAATGGGTCGAGCGAGATGACGTTTTGCAGGTTGCCGCTGCGGAAAATCGCCGTGTTCATGCGCACGCCGTCCACCGACATCAGCAGGCGGTTCGTTGCGAAGCCCCGAATCATCGGGCTGCCGCCGCCCTGCTGGCTTTTTTGGATGAAAACCTCGCCCGTCATGCCGAGCATATCGGCGGCGGTTTGCGGGTTTTGCAAGGCCACGTCGCCGGGTTTCAGCGTTGCAATCCTGAAAGGGACGTGTTGGCTGTACTCGCTCCACCGGGTGGCGCTCACCACGATTTCGCCCAGTTGAAGCAGGTTGTGGATGGTGTCAAGTCCGGGCGTCCCTAGCGTGTCGGCAACTGCTGCAATCAAAGGTGGAGGCTCGTTTGCCAAGGCCATTGCCTCCAGCAACTGGCCCCATTCTTTTCCTTTCAAACTGGTGGCTTGGGAATGAAGCATGCCTGCCCAACCCAAGCACAGCCAAAGGGGGATAAGTTTGCTCATTTTGTGCTTGTTTTCTCAATAGGAAATAGCCGGACGCACGGAGCAGTCGGGCCGCTCAGTGGTCGGATTTTTATAGCCAATTGTTGAGAAACCAAGCCTCTGGCGGCGGTGAAGTGGGCGAGGGTGCGTAAGGGTATTTTGCAAAAAGGTAAAGATGATGTGG
>JALOMF010000064.1 GCA_025455635.1 Saprospiraceae bacterium
ATATTCAAGTGAAGGCTACTGAAAAGTTGAAAAAGCTGAAGGGAAATGAGCTATTTGTTTTTGACCTTTCCATACAGGACATCGTCAATTGGTTGGATGCTGATGCTTATGTTTTGCTGGTAATTTATGAAGCGAGGGCAGATGTCTGCTATTTCGTTGACATTGAAGATTATTTTGGAAAAAACAGGCATGAGTTGGCAAAAGGGAATAAATTTGTTCGAGTGTACTTCTCAAAAGAAGCCAATTTTGACCAAATTATCGTTGAAAAATTTAAACAGCACAATGATAGAATCTGGAAAAATCCTACGGGTCTATAAGGAGATGGAAATCTCCTTTGAAGAACTTGAAAAGGCTATGATAAGGCTTGGCTTCCACAAGAAATCGGAACGCTCACGCAATACGCTTAAAGAGGCGCTTTTGAAACGGCCTTTGGTTGAGATAACGTTTTTCATGCCTGAAAAAAATATCGCTTACGTCCTGTACGAGCAACCTGCTGAGGTTCCCGTACCCAAACGGGAAATCGTCAAGATTTCCACGCTGCTGTATTACCACGACATCATTAAACACTTCGACGACCTCGCCAAAATGGTCGAAAAAGAGCGGTTGAAACAACAGGCGACTGCTTGATTTTCAATGCTTTAGACCTGTTTTTAAACACGAGAGGCCCGGCAAGTACAACTGCCGGGCCTCTCGTGCTTTTAGCGAAATAGTAGTTGCCTACCAGCTACCGCCAGCACCGCCGCCGCCAAAATCGCCGCCGCCAAAGCCACCAAAGCCGCCACCACCGCCGCCACTCCAGCCGCCGCCACCGCCACCGCCGCCACCACCGCCCCAGCCGGGACCCATGATTATCCAGCCGCCGCCGCCTGAGTTGTATCGGCCTCCCCTGTTGTAGCCACCGCCGCCGCCGCCATTTTTGCTGATAATGATGACGATAACGATGAAAAGGATGAGGAAAATCAGGATGACCGGGAATGGAAGGCTGCCTTCTTGCCCGGCGTCTTCGTTGACGTACTCGCCATTGCCGAGCTGGATGATGGCATCGGTGGCTTGGTCGAAGCCTTGGAAGTAGGCTTGCTGCCTAAAATTGGGGGTGAGTATGCGCTCGATGATGCGCTTGGCCATGGCGTCGGGCAGGAAGCCCTCAGCGCCGTAGCCCGTGAGGATGTGCATCTTGCGGTCGCCGATGGCCACGTAGATGAGTATGCCGTTGTTCTTGCCCTCCCTGCCGATGCCCCATCCGGTGGCCAGTCGGTAGGCGTAATCGAAGATATCGTCGCCGTCGAGCGTCTCTTCAATCACAATGGCAATTTGCGTGGACGTGGAATCGTCGTAGGCCACCAGTTTTTGCTCCAGCGCCTGCACCTCGCTGCCACTGAGTATGCCCACAAAGTCGTTGACCAACCGGGGCGGGTTCGGCACGGGCGGTATCTCTTTTGCTGCCGCAAAAAACGGCAGGCAAAACAGGCTGGCGAACAGGAAATTTTTGAAAAAGATTTTCATTTGAAGGTTTGTGGCAGCCCAATTTATTTACCGTAGGAAATCTCGTCGGGTAGCTCGTTCTTGTCGCCCTGTGTCCAAGGGAAATAGGCTTTCAATTGCTCGCCCGCCATTTTCACCCCTTGGCATACGCCCTCTGCGAACATTCCCTGCCGGAAGCACTGCTGCATGGCGTTCTTGGTTTCTTCCCAAAAATTCTCCGGCACGGCGGCGTTGATGCCTTGGTCGCCGAAAATGGCAAAGTCCTTCCTCGGTGGCACGATGAAGATGAGCACCCCGTTGCGGTCTTTGGTGCGGTCCATTTTCAAGGAGAAAAAGGTACGGCTCGCAGCCCCGAGGATAGCCCCCTCGTAGTCCTTTTCAAGGTGTACACGAATCTCGCCCGACGTCTGCCGCTCGGCTTCCTGTATCGTCTGGATGATTCGCTTTTCCTCGTCTTTTGAAAAGAAGTCTATCATTTGATGGGAAAACGGTGGACGGTGGACGGTGGACGGCTAACAGGAAATCCGTCCACCGTTAGCCGTCCACCGTTAGCCGACTGGTTATTTGCCTGAGTTGAAATCAACCTTTGGTGCGTTCTGTGCAGCTTGGTCAGCCTCGAACTGGCCTTTGCGCTCGAAGCCGAAGATGCCCGCCCAGAAGTTCGATGGGAACTTGCGCACGGAAGTATTGTAGTCGGCCACGGCCTCGTTGAACTTGTCCCGCTCCACTTTGATGCGGTTCTCGGTGCCTTCCAACTGCGATTGCAGCTCTTGGAAAGCAGCGGTCGCCTTCAGGTCGGGGTAGTTCTCCGTCACCATCAACAATCGGCCGATGGCCTGCGAAAGGCCGCTCTGGGCGCTTTGGAACTCGGCCAGTTTCTCAGGCGTGAGGTTGGTCGGGTCCACTTGGATGCTGGTGGCCTTGGCCCTCGCTTCCGCAATGCCAGCAAGGGTGGACTGCTCGAAATTGGCAGCACCTTTCACGGTCTCCACAAGGTTCGGCAGGAGGTCAGAACGGCGCTGGTAGGCGCTCTGGACGTTGCCCCAGGCCTTTTCAACGGAAGTGTCTTTTTCCACGAAACGGTTGTAGGAATTGCAGCCAGAAAATGCGACAATCAGGCCGAAAATGGCTAGTGCAAGAATGACGACTGGTCTCATTGTCAATACGTTTTTTGTTTTGGTGAAATTTCACAATGGCGATGCGGACATGTCCGGCCATGCGCCCTTGCGTTGAAATTCAGATGCTAAAATAGCGGAAAGTCACCCGGTGTTTAGGCAACTGCCCCGATTATCTGCAAACATCGTGAAATTAACGATAAAAACAAGCCGATGCTTGATGCTAGAAGAATTTGGTACCCAGTAGCTTCATACCTTACCCCTCATTCCTCATCCCTCCCAAAAGCTCCTTCACAACTAAGCTCAAATTCTCCGCCGCTTTGCCCACCATCTCCAGCACATCCTCGTGCGAGGTTTCTTTTATCGTTGAAATGGGGTAGCTCTTGTTTGAAACCACCGAGACAGCAAAGACCCTCATGCCTGCGTGCCGGGCCACAATGACCTCCGGCACGGTGCTCATGCCCACCACATCCGCCCCGATGCGGTGCATGAACTCGTACTCGGCGGGCGTTTCGAGGTTGGGGCCTTGCAGCGCCACATACACGCCCCGGTGCGCCCGTATGCCGTTTGCTTGCGCAATAGCCGAGGCTTGGTCGAGCAGGGCGGGGTCGTAGGCATGGAGCATATCGGGGAAGCGCACGCCCAGCCGTTCGTCGTTGGGGCCACGCAGCGGGTTGTCGGCTTGCAGGTTGATATGGTCCCGGATAAACATCAAATCGCCCGCCTCGATGTCGGCGTTCACGCTGCCCGCCGCATTGGATACGATGAGCAGTTCCACGCCCAGCGCTTTCATCACCCGCACTGGGAAGGTCAGTTGTTGCATCGAATAGCCCTCGTAATAATGGAAGCGCCCGGCCATCGCCATGACGGTCACGCCTGCCAGTTCCCCAAAAACCAACTTACCCGCATGGCCTTTCACCGTGCTTGCCGGGAAGTGCGGAATATCCTGATAACCAATGGATTGCGCCCCCTCTATATCATTGACCAGGCCACCCAGCCCCGAGCCGAGTATGATGCCGACCTTTGGTTTTACATTCGTTTTGCTGCGCAAAAAATTTGCTGCTTCTTGTATTTGTTCGTACATCTTAAAAATGATGAATGCTTGTCTGCCATAGGCAGGATAAATGATGAATGCTTGTCTGCCATAGGCAGGATGAATGGGTGCGCTGTCATCCCTAATCCCTCATTCCTCATCCCTAACCCGGCTCCGGACTCACCGCCGTCCACCCCCCGTCCACCACCAGCGTTTGCCCCGTTATTTGCCCCGACAGGGGCGACAGCAAGAACAAAGCGGCGTGGGCGATGTCCTCCACCGTGGCAGGGCGACCCGTTGGGGTGATGCGCTGCCAGGTTTCGGCGTAGGCCGGGTCGTGCAGGGTGCGCTCGGTGAGCGTGGCACCGGGGGCGATGGCGTTCACCGTGATTTGGTGCGGGGCCAGTTCCAGCACGAGGCCACGGGCCAGCATTTCGAGGCCGGCCTTGGTCATGCCGTAGGTGGCGAGGTGGCGGTGCGACTGGTGCCCCGTCACGCTGGACATGAACAGGATGCGGCCGCCCGTGCCCTGCGCTTTCATTTGCCTTGCGGCAAATTGGGCGAGGAAAAAACTGCCCTGCAAATTGACCGACACCAACTGCTGGAAGCTTTCTGGCGAGTACTCGAAAAAATCGCCGTAGGTGGTGATGCCAGCGTTGGCAATGGCCAAATCCAATTGCCCAAACCTTGCAACTGCCTCATCCACAAGGGTTTGCAAAAAAGCGAGGTCGCTGGCGTCGCCGGGCATGGCAAGCACGTTGCCGCCCTCGGCGGCAATGTGTTCGGTTGCCCGTTGGGCAAAAGCGGCGTCGAGGTCGTTGAGCAAGACATTGGCGCCCCGCAGGGCCAGTTGCCGTGCAATCTCGAAGCCGATGCCCTGACCTGCCCCGGTGATGATGGCCGTTTTATGTTGAAATGTTTTTTCCAAAACAAAGGCTTGGTTATCGGGCAAAGCTAAAGTTTGGCGGGGAAGTTTTGGGGGATTTATACTTTTGTGAGTAAAAGGGATTAATAAACTGAAAGATGAGTCTTATCAATGTAAAATGAAGCAAGCCTCAGCAGATATGATTACCAGCAAAGGGTCAACTAAACTCGAAGCAGCACTCAACAACCCTGCCTTTCAAAACGAGCAGCAGTTGATTGAATTTTTGTTGGAGAAAAAAGGCGAAAACCTGTTCCCTGCCAAAGACCTCGCAGAACAGAAGCGGCTTTGCCAAGCCAAAATGAAAAAATTGGCCGAACAACAGCCAGACCTGTTGCTGAAAGATGCACTTTCTTTGATTTTGAAAGACCTACCTATCAGTTTTCCTGCCAGCCAGCTACAACCACTTACCAATTTCCTGATTAAGTATTGGATGAAAACTGGTCAGCAACCTTTGGTTGGCGCATAAGACGACTATTTCAAATCAAACATTGAACAAGACCAATTTCATGTTGAAAAAACTGACTTTCATTGCCTTCCAGTTGGTAGTGGCAATGGCCATCCACGCCCAATTCAGCGTCCTCCCCCCCGACGCCTTCCTCCCCCACAAAATCGGCACCCAGTTCACCGACCATGCCTCGCTGGTGGACTACTACCGCCACGTGGACAACAACAGCGACCGGGTGAAGGTCATCGAATTTGGGCGGACGTGGCAGCAGCGGCCACAAATCCTCGCCATCGTCAGCTCGCCGGAGAACCTGCTCCGCATCGAGGACATCCGGCTGAACAACCTGCGCTCGGCGGGCGTATTGCCCGGCACGGGCGACCAAAAAGCCACGCCCGTCACCATCGTCTGGCTCGGCTTCAGCGTGCATGGCAACGAGGCGGCGGGCAGCGAGGCCAGCATGCCCGTGCTCTACCAACTGGCGATGGGCGGCAACCCCGAAATCAACGAATGGCTCAAAAATACGGTCGTGCTCATCGAGCCGAGCGTGAACCCCGACGGCTACAGCCGCTACACCGACTGGTACCGCCAGGCCAGCCCCGCCTTGCCCGACCCCACGCCACACGCCCGTGAGCACGATGAGCCGTGGCCCCGTGGCCGGGTGAACCACTACAATTTCGACCTGAACCGGGACTGGGCCTGGGCTACGCAAATCGAGACGCAGAACCGCCTCAAAGTTTACAACGACTGGCTGCCCCACGTCGTGGCCGACATACACGAGCAGGGCTACAACGACCCCTACTATTTCCCGCCAGCGGCGCAGCCCTACCATAAATACCTCACTAAATGGCAGTCCGACTTCCAAGTGGACATTGGGAAAAACCATGCGAAATACTTCGACCGAAACGGCTGGCTTTATTTCACGAAGGAGGTTTTCGACCTGTTTTACCCCAGCTACGGCGACACGTACCCTTGTTATAATGGTGCCATCGGCATGACCTACGAGCAGGGCGGCATCGGCGCTGGCCGGGCGGTGGACCTGCACAATGGCGACACGCTCACCCTCGCCGACCGGGTGGCGCACCACACGGCCACGGCGCTGTCCACGGTGGAAATCTCGGCGAAGAACGCCCCCAAGCTGGTGCAGAACTTCGCCGATTTTTACCAAAAATCACGGAACAGCCCGCCCGGCGACTACAAGTCGTTTATCATCAAAAGCACCAACCCAGCGGCCAAAATAAAGGCATTTGCGCAGCAGCTTGACCGCCTCGGCATCCAATACGGCAAGGTGGGTAAAGTACCTACGGGCGTCAGCGGCTACGACTACACGACGGGGCAGGAGGCCAAATTTGCCGTAGGCGAAAACGACCTCGTGGTGAGCGCCTACCAACCCAAGGGGCTTTTTGCCCAAGTCCTGCTCGAACCCGAATCGGTCATCGTGGACTCGAACACCTACGACATCACGGCTTGGAGCCTGCTCCATGCGCACGGGCTGGAGGCGTTTGCCTGCAAGTTGCGCATTGACCCGGCCAGCCAGGGCTACGATTTTGCGAAGCAAAAAAACAGCATACCCGCCACGCCCTACGCCTACCTCGCCGCTTGGAACTCGATGGACGCCGCCCGCTTGCTGGCCGATTGGTCGAAGCACGGCGTAGTCTGCCGCTATGCCGAGTCCGCTTTCCGCTTGGAGGGGAGGGACTGGCCCGCTGGCACCCTCATCGCCACCCGTGCCGACAACCGCAAAAACCCCAACTTCGACAAGATGGTGCAGGCTGCTGCCAACCGCCTTGGCTTGGGTTTGGTGGCTGCGCAAACGGGCTTCGTGGACAGTGGCCGTGACCTCGGCTCTGACGGCGTCCGGCTCATCGCTGCGCCCAAGGTGCTGGTACTTTCTGGCGAAAAAACCTGGAACAACGAGTACGGCCAAGTCTGGTTCTACTTCGACAAAGACCTCGAATACCCAGCCACCTTCATGGATGCCGACCGACTGGGCAGGGCTGACCTGACCGAGTACAACGTCATCGTTTTGCCGGAAGGCAATTTTGGCTTTGATGATGCTACGCTGGATAAACTGGGCGATTGGGTGAGCGGTGGCGGCAAGCTCATCGCCATTGGCGAAGCCAATAGCTCCTTGGCTGAGAAGAAGGGGTTTGCGCTCGCCAAGTACGCCAAGTCGAGCGACAAGGACGCCGCCCTGACCGAGGAAGACCGCCACGCCCTCGACCACCGCACGGCCCGATATGCTGACCGTAGCCGCTTGTCCATCTCCGATTTCAATCCCGGCGCCGTGGTTCGGGCGAAGATGGACACCTCGCACCCGCTGGCGTTTGGCCTGAAGCCGAACTATTTTTCGTTGAAAACGAGCGGGCTGCGCTACGACCTGCTGAAAGATGCTTGGAACGTGGGCTATTTGGAGGAGAATTACCAATCGCACGGCTTCATCGGGGCGAATGTGAAAAAGCTGCTGCGCAACTCCGCCATGTTCGCCGTGCAGGACAAGGGGCGTGGTCAGGTGGTGTATCTGATAGACAATCCGCTGTTCCGGTCGTTTTGGGAGGAGGGAAAACTGCTGATGAGCAATGCGGTTTTCTTGGTGAATTGATGAGAATTCAAGTAAACCAGGGGTCAACGAAACTTTTTTTCATAAAAAAACGAGTTTTTTGGGTGTAAAAAAGGGTAAATTTTTGTCACAAAAAAAGCCAGCAAATTTCAGTATTTGCTGGCTTTTTTTGTTTTTTTAACTTGGTTTAATACGTCACATTTTCCTCAAAAAAGCTAAAAAGTTGGGCACCTGCGGCTTGCATATTTGTACCAACAAACAACGACAGTTAGTCAATCGCACAAAAACTTGAACAATGAATACTTTCCGCACACTTACCATCTGCCTGCTGGCCTTCTTCGCAACGAGCGTAGTTTCTGCACAAGATTTTGATGCACAGAACAGCCTCGAATTCAAAGTCCAACTCCTTTCTGACAATACCTACGGTGTCTTCGTAAAGCCTGACCACACTATTTCACCTTCTAGCAAAACGCAGACAGGTTCTGGCCAAGTGACAATCGTTGTTCCAACGGATTTCACCTTCGCTAACTTCGAAAACGTAGCTGGCACTTGGGTAGAAAACGCCCGTGTGAATGCCCCAATCGAAGCTTCTACTAAATCTTATGTTTCCTTCGGTTTTGTGGCCGACAACCCACGCATCCAGTTGTTCCCAAACGAAGAGACGCTGTTGTTCACGTTCACTGCCGACGCTGCATCTGCTGGCCAAGTGACGCTGTTCGACAACGCAAACGACCCATTCAACGCACCGAATTCTTTCGGCACCAACCCCGGCAACGACCTCGGCGTGGTTGACCTCGGCGTGAAGGGCGGCATGGCTTACTACACTTATGCCCGCAACTACAGCACCGAAGCTGCCCAACTGCGTGAAAACTCGACTTTGGCTGCCAAGTAATTTGCTCAATACGGAAAGTTCAATTCATAACTCACTCACACAAACGATTAGGTCTCATCATAAAAAAACATAGGTCTCAACTCGCAAACATTATTCAGGTCTCAACTCACACAAAGAATTAAGCGGGTCTCAAAAACTCACGTAACAAAAAAGGTCTCACAAAACGAAGGCTAAAATGTCGGAAACGGCATTTTAGCCTTTTCGCTTTTTGGGCAAACTTAATTTTTAACATTTCATAAATGACCCTGCCCCGCCTTTTCTATCTAAATGGGTACTTTTGCCGGGATTGCGGTTTGGGGTTGGAGCAACCCAAGGCCCATCTCTCAAAATTAAAAACTAACGAAACGAATGTCGAAGAAAGTCCTAATCATCGGTGCTGGCGGCGTGGGCCGTGTGGTCGTTTACAAATGTGCGCAGCACCCCGAAGTTTTCGGTGAAATCCTCTTGGCCAGCCGCACCAAATCGAAATGCGACGTGATAGCCGCTGCCGCAATGGAAGCCACCGGCCACCAGCACATCACTACCGCTGCCATTGACGCTGAGGATGTGCCAGCACTGGCCGACCTCATCCGCCAGTTCCAGCCAGCGATGGTCATCAACGTGGCGCTGCCCTACCAAGACCTCACCATCATGGAGGCTTGCCTGCAAACGGGCGTCCACTACCTCGACACCGCCAACTACGAACCGAAAGAAGAGGCCAAATTTGAGTACTCCTGGCAGTGGAAACTCCACGACCGCTTCAAGGAGGCGGGCCTCTTGGCCGTGCTCGGCTGCGGTTTCGACCCGGGCGTGACCAATATCTTCACGGCACATGCCGCCAAGCACCACTTCGACGAGATGCACACCCTCGACATCGTGGACGCCAATGCTGGCTCGCACGGCAAGGCGTTTGCCACCAATTTTAACCCGGAAATCAATATCCGGGAAATCACGCAGCGGGGCAAATACTGGAAGGACGGCCAGTGGGTGGAGACCGAGCCTTTCGAAATCGGCAAGGCCATCAACTACCCGAACATCGGCCCACGCCAGTCGTACCTGCTCTTCCACGAGGAGTTGGAAAGCTTGGTGAAAAACTTCCCGACCCTGCGCCAGGCCCGCTTCTGGATGACCTTCGGCGAGGAGTACCTGACGCACCTGCGGGTGATTCAGAACATCGGCATGGCGGGCATCGAGCCTATCCGGTTCCAAGGCATGGACATCGTGCCGCTGGAGTTCCTCAAGGCCGTACTGCCCAACCCCGGCGACCTCGGCACCAACTACACGGGCTGGACGAGCATCGGCTGCCGCATCAGTGGCATCAAGGACGGCCAACCGAAGACCTACTATATCTGGAACAACTGCAGCCACAAGGCCGCCTACGAGGAGACCGGCACCCAAGGCGTCAGCTACACCACGGGCGTACCGGCCATGCTCGGCGCCATGATGATGCTCACGGGCGAGTGGACCGGCCAAGGCGTGTTCAACGTGGAGCAGTTCAACCCCGACCCATTCCTGGCGAAGCTCGGCGAGTACGGGCTGCCTTGGGAAGAGGAGGTGAATGGGGATTTGGAGCTGGTGTGAGAAAGTCAGCGGCGGAATTTTGGTCATTCAAAATTCCGCCGCAATCAATAAAACTGTTTATATTTGAACAAAATCAAAGCTCAATTTATTTTCTTCTAAATTTTAGAAGCAGCCATGAAATCGAACACCATTTTTATTTCCTACAATCCGAAACAACCCGAAGAGCAAACGCTTGCCATTCGGCTTCATTCTATCGGTGCCGTCAATGGCTTCAGAATGTTTTTGCCAGATAGGTTCAATTCTGACAGGGTGCTTGATTTGGAAACAAAAAGACGGATTGACGAGTCTGATTATTTTATCCTTTTTTCACTTTCTGATACACTCAGCCCAATCGTTGGTGATGAAATCAATTACGCCTGGAATAGATTTAAGAAAGACAAGAGTAGGATAATCATCATTCATAGGGCAGACAAAAACCAAGCTATTCAATTTGAGGCTTCAAAACATTGTACGACCATAAATTATAACCCATTTGAAGAATCAATGGACGCTGTAAGCAGTAAGGTAATTAATGTGATTTTTCATAAAGAAGCTAAATTGCAAAAAGACAAGGAGTCCCAAAAAGGCTTGGTGGCACTTCTGACAATCGGCCTAGGATTACTAGCACTGAATGAACTCTCCAAAGAATGAAGCCCATAGCTGTCATTGACAATACAGTGCTGGCCAATTTCTTGGACGCTGGCCAAGAAGAACTACTTCAGAAGGCACAAATCGTTTTTAACCATTTTCTTATTCCCACAAAGGTTAAAGATGAATTTTTAAGCGTTGAACCCACCTTTCTTTCAAAAAGACAAGTTTTTGCCAGAAACATTACCAGTGATGCGACAGGATTCTACCGACTTTGCACAACTTTTGACCCCATCATTTTAGGCATTGCGGAATCTTTGGTTTCGAGTGGTGTTGATTCAGGCGAAGCGGAGGCAATAGCCCAAGCACATAAGCAAGGTGCTAAATACTTCTTCACAGATGACCAAGACTGTGCAACCGTCGTAAAAAAAGAATTTGGTTGGCTTATCCCGATGAAAACATTCTCGTTGATAGCCATTCTTGACATCCATGGATTGTTGCCAAATGCGCCAGAAGTATGGCGCTTTTTCTATCAAAAAGCGGGATTCAACCATGCTCAATTGAAAGAAGCAGTAATTGACGCTTATTCAATTTTAGGTGTCAGGCCTGACAAGAACACCTTGAGTGTGAAAACGAGTTGGAAACGCATTTTTGGCAACCCGCCTAAGAAAAAGAGACTTGTGTAAATTGGAGACTAGCGGTGACACTTTTAAAAGGTGTCACCGCTTTTGTTTGGGAAACCGACTGTTCCTCCACTTGCGACAGATACTAGCCACCCCAACCAAACATCCCACCAAATTCCTACCTTTGTTACTTGCTCAATCAACATCTAATTTTAACCAACACAACATGAAAAAGAAAAACACCTTCCTCCAACGCCTGCCATTCCTGATGATGGCCTTGCTGCTTGCTGCAACGATAGGTTGTGGCGATGATGACAACAATCCCACCACCTGCACCAAAGATGTGGACTTGGGCCTGTACACCGTCAATTTCGAAGTGCCTTATGAGCCTGATTTTGAACTCCTTGATATCGTAAGTGAGGAAGATACGACGGGCCTTGTCAGCGTGAACCATCCCTTGGATTTTGAGTTTTTGCAGCTTTCACAGACCACTACAACCACCGAGGTTTTTGATTGCGAGGCATTCAATACCGCCGAGAAATACACTTGGCGTGTGGCCTCCCAGCAGACCTTATTAACCGTGGTACTGGGGGACAACAACAGTTCCTCGATTTTAATGATAAAGGAAACGCCATTGGTGGATGATACCAAGCCGCAAGATGGCCCGATAGGGAATTTCTTGGAGTTTTATCATGAAGACGGATTCTCTGGGCTACTGAAGGACAGCCCATTCATGCGGGTGATGACCCTAGAACTGCAAGCAGGGAAGGGCAGCGGATATGAGCAGGGATTCACCCTGTTGGACAGCATCACCATCAAAGGGGAAACCTATGAACAAGTATATACCAATACGGAAAGCTTGACGGGGAAAGTTCGT
>JALOMF010000550.1 GCA_025455635.1 Saprospiraceae bacterium
CTCCCGCCTCTACAACGGCACGGAGGCCGCTGATGTGCTGTTCGTGGGCAATTCCCGTGGGCTGTCCTTTTACCAGCCCTACGCCGAGGAAAAAACAGGCCTCAATACCGCCAACTTGAGCTACAACGGGATGCCCGTTAGCCTTGCAGCCACCCTCGTCATGGACTACCTCGACCGCCACCCGGTGCCCAAGGTGATGGTGATGGACATATCCTTGATGGACAGTGTGCGCATGGACAACAAGCTCGCTTACCAGTTCAACCACTATTCGCAGTACTCCGAAAGGCTTTCCAATTTGCTGAAAAATGAATTCCCAAACGACTACTACGCAGGCAAGGTGAGCCAGCTCTACCGCTACAACAGCGAGGTTTTCCAGCGTACTTTTTTCTATTGGAAAAAATCGGACAAGGACTGGCTGCTCGACCGGGTGATTTCGCCGAGCATGGTGGCCAATGTGGATGAGCACAAAATCCTGCGCTTCCACTATGATAAAAAAATGGTGGAAAAACTGGCGGAAATGGTCAAATATGCCCAGGCAAAAGGCACGAAAGTGGAGCTGGTCGTGAACCCTTATTATCCGCCTTTCATTCCAAAAATTGGCAACCTCGATACCCTGATGACCGACCTAACGGCTGCCACCAACTTGCCAATCAAGAATTTTTCAAATGCAGTGCAGAAAACGGAAGACTTCGGCGACTACCAGCACGTCAACAAAGAGGGCGCAAAATCGTACCTTGACAAATTGATTGAGGCAGGCGTGCTGGCGACCCGAACAGGCTACATTGCGGAATAGCTTATTTCTTGAACCGTTCTTCTGCTTTTTTGGCCACTTCCCATTTTACGCCAATCATTTCTTCAAGTGCGATGATGGACAGTTGAATGTCTGTTTCAGCAACCAGCCTTTTTTCTTGCGCACTGTTGAACGACTCGGAAGCGGAGAGCATATCCTCCATTTCAAGGTCAGCATTTTGAAAACGTTTTTGCGAAATTTGGAAGATGTTCCTGGCATCCTCTTCTGCATTGGAGCGCACTTTCAGGGTTTCGATGGAGAGCAAAAGTTTGCGGTAGCGGGCCAATGTCTCCGCCCGAATATCAACCTTGTGCTGGTTGTTTTCCATCTCCTTTATCAGCACATCTACTTCCTCAATCGCCCTTTTTCTTTTGTTGTTGGTGAAACTACCGAGGCTTACGCCCGCCGAAAGCTGGTACAATGGATAGAGTACAAGGTTGTCTGATTTTTCCTTGTCAAGCACGTTGGAAAGGCTCACTTCGTTGATGTTGAAGCCGAATTTTAGGTCATCCTGCCATTCGTATCGTTGAAGCTCAACCTCCTTTTTTTCAATGTCTTTTTCGTATTCCAAAATTTTGGTTTGTGGACTATTTAGGTAAGCCAATTGCACGAGATAGTCCTCAAAGGAAGTTGGGCGCTGTCCTTCTGGTGTCACGATAGTGGTAAAGTCAATTTGCCCAATGGCCAAGCATGGAGAAAGCAAAACTGCCAATGAAACAACTAACGGCTTGATTGCCAGTGTTTTATAGGAAAAAATCATTTGTCTAATTGTAGTTGTTGGACATGCAAATTCATGAATTTGCCTTGGTCACGGGTTTAAGAAACAATGAAAATCCAACAATCAGGCCATAGCGTGGGGGAGGGTAGCAGAAAAGATTTGGCAAAAGTAAAGCAAAGCAGTTGTCTGCTATTCTTTTTTGGCTTAATTTTGTACATAATTAGTTGCTCCCCGCACATTGGTTCTTTAATTTGAAATCCCAAACCTGTTTTCCAGTAAAAGCCAGCCCGTTCAACAAAGTTGCAACCGCTGAAAGCTGTAAAGAGTCTTCCAAAAGCTATTTCCCTTTTTTAACTGAGTAGAACAAACACTATGCAGGCAGTAAATGCCTGCTAACTAGTCAACCACTATGACAGAAAACAAACACGTATCGAGCGTCCTGACGTTTCCATCCGATACCTGTCTGCATGATATATTTCAGCGGGAGGTTTGCCGCTGCCCAGGTGCTACGGCGCTTGTATTCGGTTCATCCTCAATGACTTATGCGGAACTTGACGACCGCTCCAACCAGCTCGCTGCCCAACTTGTACAGCTAGGCATCCAACCCGAAGACTTCGTGGCCATCTACCTGGAGCGCTCCTTTGAAATGATTGTCGGCATCTTCGGCATCCTGAAAGCAGGCGGGGCATACGTCCCCATTGATGTGGATTACCCTACCGACCGCATGGCCTTCATGGTGGAGGATTGCCGTGCAAAAGTGGTGCTCACGCAAAGCCATTTGAAAGAAAACCTCCCCAAAACCACTGCCCATATCTGCTGCCTCGACCAACCGCTGCCCCCAATCGTAAATCGTAAATCGTCAATCGTAAATCCAACGAATCTGGCCTACATGATTTACACCTCTGGCTCTACTGGAAGGCCCAAGGGCTGCATGATTACCCACGAAAACCTCTGCAACCAACTCGAAGGCCAACAGGCCATTGCTCCAGCGCCCATCGGGGCCATGATGCTCACCTGTTCCATTAGTTTCGATGTGTCGGTGCTGACCATATTTTGGACTTTACTACAAGGTGCGCCCCTTGTTTTGCCCCGGCAGGGTGAGGAAAAGGACATGGCGCAACTTGCTGATACCATACACAAGAACGGAGTTACACACATCCTTACCCTGCCATCACTTTACACCTTGCTGCTCGACCAAGCACCTGCGCACAAGCTGCAAAGCTTGAAATTGGTCAATGTCAGCGGCGAGGTCTGTCCAACTTCGCTGGCGCAAACGCACGAGCGAATCATCCCCAACGGTCAGCTTTACAACCTTTACGGCCCCACTGAAGCCACGGTCAATTGCACCTATTTCACCTTCCCAAAAGGCTTCAAGGAACCAAAAGCGCCCATCGGCATCCCCATCCTGAACTACGAGATTTTCATCCTCGATGAAAATATGCAGGAAGTGCCCCGTGGCGAAGTCGGCGAAATCTATATCGGCGGCACCAAGCCTGTCGTAGGCCGTGGCTATTGGAACCGCCCTGAGCTGACAGCAGAACGCTTTGTTCAATCCGCAATCTGCAATCCGCAATCCGCAATTTACAAGACCGGCGACCTCGCCCGTTGGCAGCCCGACGGCAATATCGAGTTCTTGGGCCGCTCCGATTTTCAGGTCAAATTCAGGGGATACCGGATAGAATTGGGGGAAATAGAGACGGCCATCGCCAACCATCCTTCCGTGCGGGAAACGGTGGTGGTGCTGAAAAACGAGCATATCGTCAATGAAGG
>JALOMF010000551.1 GCA_025455635.1 Saprospiraceae bacterium
CTCGAAGGTGACTGCTATCCATTTCAAATGCGTTCACTTATAAACCTTGCAACATCCATTTAAAACCTAATAGACACAATGTTGAGTACCATAAAAAATTTCAGTTTTATTTTCAACCACCCCATCAACCGTGGCAAGCCGCTCAAGACTTTGCACAGGATATTATCATGGCAAATCGGGTCGAGGCTACTGCCCTACCCTATTATTTTCAAATATGCCAACGATGCCAAAATCATCGTAAAAAAAAGCAAGACCGGGTCAACGGGCGCCTACTATATGGGCCTGCACGATTTCCCGGAAATGTCTTTCCTGATGCACTTCCTCCGTCCCGGTGAGGTATTTATGGACATTGGCTCAAATATGGGCAGCTATGCGATACTGGCAGGTTCGGTGGCCAAGGCCCGGTGCTTCGCCATAGAACCGATACCATCCACCTATGCCGATTTGCAGGAAAACATCAAGCTGAACAATTTGGAAGCGCTGGTGTGTGCTGCGTTTTACATCCGATAGCGACACCGTAAACCATATCGTGCCTCAAAGCGATACCGCTACCAAGAACACCGTCAGTGTGAATGTTGAATCGCTGGATTATTTCGTAGATAAAGAAAATATACAGCCAGCATTTGTGAAAATAGATGTGGAAGGTTTTGAAAGCGATGTGGTAGCAGGCGGACTCAAGACCCTCGCCAACCCAAACCTGCGTGGCGTGGTCATGGAACTCTTGGGCATTGGCAGCCAATATGGTTTCGATGAATCTAAAATCCACCAACAAATGCTGGACCTGGGGTTTGGCACCTATGAATATTTGCCCTTTGAAAGAAAACTGGTGAAAACCAATGGCATTGGGGCACATAATACGCTTTATATCAGGGACTTGGATTTTGTAAAAGAACGGCTGGCCACGGCTGAAAAAGTGAACGTATTGGGCAAGGTTTATTGATGAAAATGAACGCCGTTTATCTTGGTCAAATGCGCTGTACCTACTTTAACTTGGTGAATACCCCTTTTCACAAGGTCAATACCCCTCGTAACTTGGCGAATACCCCTTTTTACGAGGTAAATTCCCTTCGTAACTTGGCGAATACCCCTTTTTACGAGGTAAATTCCCTTCGTAACTTGGTGAATACCCCTTTTTACGAGGTAAATTCCCCTCGTAACTTGGTGAATACCCCTTCTTACGAGGTAAATTCCCCTCGTATCTTGGTGAATACCCCTTCCCACGAGGTTCATACCCCTCGACATTTGAGCGATACCCTCATTTACACGGCACAGATTAGTAGCTTTTGTCCCGCTGTTGCGGCGTTTTTAGCATAAATGAACAGCCCAAAAAACACAACCCCTCTACATGACTACTTAGGGCCTGCGTGGCCAAAAACCCAGACAGCCGCTTTTATTCCTTAGGAAAACATCACGATGAAGCAAATCATACAAGACCTAAAATCGGGCGAAACCATGCTGATAGAAGTGCCTGCCCCGCAGGTGCGGGCAGGGCATGTACTCATCAAGACCCAATACAGCTTGGTGTCGCTGGGCACCGAGCGCATGTTGGTAGAGTTTGGCAAGGCCAATTTCTTGGACAAGGCCCGGCAGCAGCCGGAGAAAGTCAAGCAGGTATTTGAAAAGATAAAAACCGATGGCTTGCAGCCCACGATGGAGGCCGTGTTCAGGAAACTGGGCGAACCCTTGCCGCTGGGCTACTGCAATGCCGGTGAAGTGATAGCCGTGGGCAGCGATGTGACGGATATCAAGGTGGGCGACCGGGTGGTGTCCAATGGCCGCCATGCCGAAATCGTTTGTGTGCCTAAAAACCTGGTGGCCAAGATACCCGATGGCGTGGGCTACGACGAAGCTGCGTTCACGGTCATCGGCGCCATTGCCTTGCAGGGCATCCGCTTGGTGAACCCGACTTTCGGGGAGACCATCGTGGTGACGGGCCTTGGCCTCATCGGCTTGATGGGCGCCCAATTGCTGCTGGCCAATGGCTGCAACGTCATCGGCCTCGATTTTGACCCCCAAAAAACGGCCTTGGCCGAAAGCTTCGGGGTGAAGGCAATAACTGTCACGGAGGGCATGAACCCCGTTCACCTTGTGGAGAGCCTGACCAACGGCGTGGGTGCCGACGGGGTGCTCATCACGGCCTCCACCAAGAGCAACGAGGTCATTGCGCAAGCCGCCAAGATGAGCCGCAAGCGGGGCCGCATCGTGCTGGTGGGCGTGATTGGCTTGGAATTGCAGCGGGCCGATTTTTATGAAAAAGAACTGAGCTTCCAAGTCTCCTGCTCCTACGGCCCTGGCCGCTACGACGATGATTACGAGCAGAAAGGGCACGACTATCCGCTGCCTTTCGTGCGTTGGACGGAGAAACGGAACTTCGATGCCATCCTGAATGCCCTGGCCAACAAGCGGCTGGACGTGCAGCCCTTGATTTCGGAAGTGGTTGATTTGCAGGATTATGGCAAAATCTATGGCGACATCGGCAAGTCCCGCTCCATTGCCTCCCTGCTGAAATACCCGGAAAACACCGAGAACGGCAGCAATACTGTCACCCTGAAGTCCCATAATTTTTCAGGGCAAAAAGGGGTACTGGGCGTCATCGGGGCCGGGAACTTCACCAATGCGGTGGTGCTTCCCTCCCTCAAAAAAGCGAATGCACAAATCAAGAACATCGCCAGTGCCAATGGCCTGACGGGCACGCTGAGTGCGAAGAAGCACGGCATCGCCAGCTCCACCACCAATTACCACGACATCCTCAACGACCCTGACATTGACGCTGTGGTCATCACGACCCGGCATGGGCTTCATGCCTCGCAGGTGATTGCGTCGCTCAAGGCGGGCAAGCATGTTTTCGTGGAAAAGCCTTTGGCCGTCAGCTTCGAGGAACTGGATGCCATCGAAGCGGCTTATCAAGGCAGCAATAAAACCCTGACGGTGGGCTTCAACCGCCGTTTTTCGCCTTTTATCCAAGATGCCAAAAAGCAGCTGGGAAGCGGCAACACGCCCATGAACGTGGTGGCCACGATGAACGCCGGGTACATCCCCGCCGAGTCTTGGGTGCATGACATGAAGTCGGGCGGTGGCCGAATCATTGGCGAAGCCTGCCACATGATTGACCTGATAACCTACCTGACGGGCAGCTTGGTGGAGTCGGTGGTGATGAACGCCCTAGGCCCCAATCCCGCCGAAAATACGGACAATGCCTGCATCCTGTTGCGCTATGCCAACGGTTCGCAGGGCGTCATCAATTATTTCTCGAACGGCAGCAAGTCTTATTCCAAGGAAAGGGTCGAGGTTTATTCGCAGAACCGTACCATCGTCGTGGACAATTTCAGGAAGTCGAGCTACTACGGCTTTTCAAAGTCCGGCATGAGCAAGACCCAGGACAAAGGCCACAACGAACAGTTCAACCTTTTCATCGAAAGGCTCCGAAATGGCGGGGCTGCTACCATTCCCTTCGAGGAGGTGATGAACACTTCCCGTGCGGCGGTGGCCTGTGTACATTCCATGAAAGAAGGCAAATGGGTGAACTTGTCGGAGGTCTAAGCATAAACTTTTCCCCTCGTTGGTCAAAAAACTATCGCCATCAAGTCCTTCTTCCTATACTACCACACCCTAAAATACCTCAAATGCTCAACTACTGCATGGCAAGGGGGAAACAAGTTCCGTTTTTTGAACCTAGCGCATGATTTTGGGGGCAAAATTGACTGGGACTTCGGTGGCCACGGCAAGCTCTGGGCCTACAACCTCAATTATTTCGAGTACCTGAACCAAGCGGGTTTCCCAAAAGAAAAAGGGCTGGCGTTGATGCAGGATTACATGGCCAATTTCGGGACGCTGCAAAACGGCTTTGAGCCTTTTCCCAATTCGCTGCGGCTGATTTCGTGGATTAAGTTCATGGTCGCCCAAGACCTCAACACGCCTGACATCAACGATTTCCTGCTCACCAGCGCCCTTGACTTGAACGACAAGCTGGAATACCACCTGCTTGGCAATCATTTATTGGAAAACGGGTTTGCGCTATATTTTGCGGCGGCTTGGTTGAACGAACCCAAGCTGTACCGCTCCGCAAGAAGGATACTCAGGCGAGAGCTTCGAGAGCAAGTGCTGGCCGATGGCGCACATTTTGAGCGCAGCACCATGTACCATGCCCTGATGTTGTTCCGGTTGTTGGA
>JALOMF010000552.1 GCA_025455635.1 Saprospiraceae bacterium
TAATCAATCATAAAAATCAGCGTCCTTCAGCGTCAAAGAGCAAGTATCAACTTTTTATCTCCTCACCCCTCACAGCCACTTTTTCCGTTGGAAATAAAAAATCAGCGCAATGCTGATGGCCAGCATGAAGCCCCAAAGGTAAAAATAGCCATAATGCCAATGCAGCTCCGGCATATTGTCGAAGTTCATGCCATAGACCCCCACGAGGAAGGTCAGCGGCACGAAGATGGTGGTGATGATGGTCAGAATCTGCATCACGTTGTTGGTGCGCAGGCCGAGCTCGCTGTGGTAAAGCTCTTGGAGGCCGTTCAGCATGTCCCGGTAGGTTTCCGTCAGGTCGCCGATGCGCAGCACGTGGTCGTAGAGGTCACGCACGAAAAGGCCCGTGCTCTCGTCCACCACGGGGCACTCGCTCCTCGAAAACTTGCCGACCGCTTCCCGCAGCGGCATCACCGATTTGCGGAGCGCCAACATCTGGAACTTGAGGCTGTGGATGTTCTCCTTGGTGAGCCTCGACGGCTTGTCGGCGATTTGCAGCTCCAGCTCCTCCATGCGCTCCTCGAAGCGGTCGAGCACCTCGAAGTAGTTGTCCACGATGCTGTCAATGAGGGAGTAGGCGAGGTAGTCGGGGCGGCGGGTGCGTATGCGGCCACTGCCCGCTTCGAGGCGGTCCCGCACCGACTTGAAGGTGTCGTCGGTGTTCTCCTGAAAGCTGACCAAAAAGTTCTTGCCGAAGAAAATCCCAATCTGCTCCGAGTTCAGTTCATGGTGGATATTGTCGTAGGTGAGGGCCTGCACCACAATGAAGACCTCGTCGCCATATTCCTCGAACTTGGGCCGCTGCTGCGTGTTCAGCACGTCTTCTAGCACCAGCGGGTGAATATTGAACTGCTCCCCGATGCGCTCGATGAGCGGCACGTCGTGCAGGCCCATCACGTCGAACCAGTTGACGTGGCTGTTGTCCACGGCCAAGCTGTCGCCCGCCGGGAACTTCTTCGCCTCGAAGCCCTGCTGGTTGTACCGGATGCGCATCAGCACGGGGTGCTCCGTCTTGCGCTCCCCGGTGAACTCCAGCGTGCCGGGCGGAAGCCCCGGTCTTTTCCGCATTTTGTTTCTTGATTTCCTTGATTTCAAAATCAGCGGTTTAAGGCGCTAAGGTAGCCTTGAATTCGGCGATGCTCCATACTTCTACTGTAAAAAACCACGCTATGTTGGGTGGCATGGTTCGATGGGTGGCGATTTTCGTTGGGTTACGTTGTTTGATGGGCGGCGTTGTCGATGGGCGACAATGTTCGATGGGCGACGATGTTCGATGGGCGACGATGTTCGATGGGCTACACCCATCGCTAACATATTACGCCCCTTCAGGGCTATTTAGTACAAGAACGCAGCCCTAAACGGGCACCGCCCCATACCTCCATCCCTCACTTCCCCGTCACCCGCTTATGGTTCTCAATGATTTCGCTCAGTTGCTTCACGCCCACCCGGTTGGCGATGATTTTCTTGTCCTTGTCCAAGACGAAGAGCTTGGGCAGCGAAGTGCCGTAGTAGAGCTGCAAGGCCCTCGCACGGGAGTAGGGGTCGGCGGTGATAATCCACGGCATTTTCTTCTCGTGGATGTTCTTCACGGCGTCCTCCAGTTCGGTGTGGTTGGCGCTGGAGATGGAGAAGACCTCCACGCCCTTGTTTTTCCATTCCTCGTAAAACGGAATCAGCTCCTCCGACATGTGCTTGCAGTGGCCGCAGTTCGGTTTCCAGAGGAAGATGATGGTGTATTCCGCCTTCACGTCGTAGGGGCTGATGAGTTCGTTGGTGAACTTGTCCTGAGCGGGGTCGTAGCGCTGCACCTTCACGTCGGGGGCCTGTTTGCCGATGAGCACGTTCTTGTTCATGTAGGCGTCGTCGGTGATTTTCTTGAGGTTCTCCGGAGTCACCCAATCGGCGATGCCCGTCTTGTAGTACTTGTCGGAGAGGTGGATGAACACCGCATCGAGGCCCATGATTTCGGGCGTGTAGTATTTATTGAGGAGGTAGGGCAGCAGGTACTTGAACACCTCCACGTTGGCACGGGACTTCTCCACCAGCCACTCGGCGGCGGCGCTCACGCTGTCGGGCGATTGCAGCGTGAATTTATCCAAAAAGCGGTCGGTCTTCTCCTTGAGGTAAGGCGTGTTCACGAAGATTTCGTCCGAAAAATCGAAGCCGTCCCAGTAGTGCGCCCGGTAGTAGCGGTATTGGAAGGTGCTGTCAATCGTGCCGTCCGCCTTCTTGGGCGCTTCCGGTATCTCTGGTTCCTGAAAGGCGGCGATGAGCTTCGAGGTGTAGGTGCCGGGATTGTCCTTGATGTACTTGTCCTGGCGCTGGCGCACCGTTTTGCCCAGTCCTTCCAGTTCGGCTTGCAGTTTGGCCTTCTTTTTTTCGTCCGTTTCGGCGGCTATTTTCGCTTGTATCTCTTTTGACTCCTCCATCTTGCCGCCCATGTAGCGCTGGTATTCCAGCAGCAGGTTGTTGTCCTTGCCGCCTTTTACTTTCAGGTTTTTGAAAAAATCGGGCGCTTTCGTCTCCAGCGAAAACTGCTGCTCCGCCTTCGTCACCACGAACTCGAAAAACTTGTTGTCCGGCGGCATGAGCACGAGGTAAACGCCCGGCGGCAGCGGCTCCGCCCCTTCGAACGTGTATTTGCCGTTCACGAGCGTGGTGGTGTCCTTGCTATAGACCTTGTCGGCCCGCCGGAAACCCAGGAAAACCTGCTCGCTGGTATAGTCGCCGATGGTCACGTCTATTTTGTAGCCCTGCGCTTGGCCAGCTACGCTGAACAGCAGGATTTGGAACAAAGAAAAAATGAAAACTGGCAGCTTCATATTTTGGCAAAGTTTTGAGAGTAGGCTTGGCTCCTGCATCGCCGACTGGCTTTTTTGCCGAAGGCGATGCAAAACAAGCCGCAAATTTAGCGCCTTTGCCCCTTTCAGGCACGGCCAGCGGGGCAGATTAGGCTTTTGTTTGAAAAAATGCCGCCATTTCCCCCAAAAACGTCGGCAATCAGCGACAAAGCGCATCGCCATATTCCCCAATAATCAAATACTTTTGCCCCCGCTCCAACTGCCCTCGATTTTACCCCGCCTAGCGGAAATCTTAAAACGTGGTTCTTTGGGCTTGATGCTTTCAAATGGGGAAGTGCGGACATCCCCCTAACCCCCTTCAAAGGGGGAATTAAAGTCTGAGAACTTTGACAATTTGCGCTTTAACGAGAGAAACAAATGCTGCCTCGATTT
>JALOMF010000553.1 GCA_025455635.1 Saprospiraceae bacterium
CGCCAATTCGTGCCAGCAATCCATCACGGTCGTTGATAACCTTGCCCCGGTGATTTCAGCTTGCGTGCCCGACCTGACGGTTGAAGTGCAAAGTACTGGTTGTCAGGCGGTTGTAGCTTGGTCGGCTGTGCTTGCATCGGACAATTGTGGGGTGCCAACGCAGGTGTTTTCCATCTCGCCCGGCAGTGTGTTTGACCTAGGCACGACTGCCGTGACGGTGCTTGTTTCTGACGCCAGCTTGAATGCATCAACCTGCACTTTTCAGGTCACAGTGACCGACACGCAGGCGCCCGTTTGGAGCAATTGCCCATCGAACAGCAGCATCACCCTCCTTGATTGTGGCGATGTGGCCGTAGGGGATTGGGTGCCGCCCACTGCCTCCGACATTTGCCAGTTTTCCGCCAGCTCCAATTTTGTACCGGGCGATATTTTGCCCGTAGGGCTAAATACGATAGTGTACACGGCCACCGACCAATCGGGCAACAGTTCAAATTGCGTGTTTGAGGTCAATGTGGCAGCCCTGCTTGCCTTGGATTGCCCTTCCGATATTGTGGTGAACGTCGAGCCGGGCCAGTCTTCTTCACAAGTGAGTTGGAACGCACCACCGGGGGCTACCAATTGCACCGTTTGCGCCAGCACATCCATACCCGGCTTTGAGTTTTTGGGTGAAAAAACGGGGCACCGCTACTACGTTTATTTGGGCGGTCAAGTGGCATGGCAGGAGGCCGCAGCCTTGGCCTCACAGTCTGGCGGCTATCTGGCAGCCATCAGCGATGCCGCTGAAAATGAACTGCTGCGGAAGGAGTTTCCGGCCTTTTTGCAGAGCGCATGGATTGGGTTGAGCGATGAGGCGGTAGAAGCTCAGTTTGCTTGGTCAAACGGCGAAACGGCTGGTTTTTTCAATTGGCCAAACGGGATTGTGCCCCTCAATGACCAGCTCGATTTCGTTGCGCTTCGCAACGACGGCACTTGGGTGGACGCCGCTGCAACCGACCTGCACACTTTCCTGATGGAAGTGCCCTGCTATGCCCTTGATGTGCAATCCAACAACCCCGCCGCATTTGACAATATGGTTTTTCCGATAGGGAGCACGACCGTCAGCTATGAAGTGACCGACAACTGTGGCAACATCTGCAACTGTAGTTTTCAGGTACAAGTGGTTGAAAATCAACAAGTAGCGACATGTGCTTCTGTTGGTGACTCCAATTTTGGATGGATTGAAAACGTGGAAACTGAGGGCTTCTCCAATTCGTCGGGAGATGATGGCGGGCGCGGCAACTACACCAACTCCGTGTTCCAGCTACCTGACCCCGGCTGTGTGCTGAGGCTCACGCCCGGTGGGCCTGCCGTTGACAAATACCTCTACTGGCGGGTTTGGGCTGACTTGAACATGGACGGCGATTTTTTCGACGCCAATGAAGTGCTAAGTTCCATGGAGGGCATTGGCGTGCAGGAGTTTTGCTACGATGTGCTGAACAACCTGCCAACTGGCCCTGTCGGCTTGCGCATCGCAATGTCGAGGTGGGATTATGCCGAGGCATGTGGCAGTTTTTTGGCGGGCGAGGCCGAAGACTATACCGTTGACTTTGTGGATTCGAGCCTCTACCACGCTGGGCAGTGTGATTGGAGCTTTGGCATCTTAGGTGGCAATGTGGCGGGCTTGGCCGTCAAGCTCAACTGGCTCGGCGACGGCAACTGCGATGTGCAGAAGTTCCAAGTTGAGCGCTCCAGCGACGGGCTGGACTATGAGCTGGCTGGCGAGGTGCTTCCAAGGCCAGGCAACCAGCTCCCTGTTTTGTATGAGTTTGAAGACAAAACGCCCAATTATGGCACCAATTTTTATCGAATCCGAGTGGTGTTTAACGATAGTACTGAGGTGGTTTCCAACTTGGTCGAGGCAGATTTTAATGCGGACTTGGGTGAGGTTTTTTTGTACCCAAATCCTGCCACAACGGAAGCGATACTGCACGTGATGCCCTACAGCGGCAAATCAGTGCGCATTTTCATCGCCAATGCAAGCGGGCAGATGGTGCTGGACAAATTCATTGAAGTACTGGAAAATGAGCCAATAAAACTGGATTTGAACGGTTACGCCACGGGCGTTTACACCCTGTACCTCAAGGCTGACCTGGAGCGGGAGCTGGTTCGCCGCTTCGTAGTTTCCACAAGGTGATTATTTTCTTTGCTCCGCAATCAAGCCAACTGTTGGTGTGCAATGTCGGCATTTGCATAATCCTCCAAGTGCCTGAAATGGGAGGTCAAATGGCCATCTTGAGCAATGGTGGCATGTGAAATCACGCGGCTTCTACCCCTGACTAGCTCAGGCATGATTCGCTCCAAAAACTGGTTTCCAAACGATTCGGAAGCGTCACGTGGCATCTCGTTGGGCAGGTTGTCAATGGTCATCATGTCAATGCAATTGGGCAAAAACGGTGCGGTTTCGAGGCTTGTTTTGGGGTCGAAGCCGAAGACAGGGTCGGCTATCGTAGAAGCTTTCAAGGTGGACGGCACCGAAGCCTCTGGGGCTATGTCGCAGCTCACATCTGCAATGACTTTAATCTTGAAGTCTGGCTGTGCCATTTCGTCCACCGTGAAAAAAGCAGGTGCATTTTTATCGTAAAATATTCCATTGATGAAAATATCGGCAGTGCGGTGATAAGGCGCAAAAATGCTTTTGTAACTGTGTGGGTGGTGGTAGAAGTTTTCTTTTTGGTAGGGCTTTCCATCTTTCCGGGCCACGTAATGTTGGCAAGATAGCTGTGTGAAAACGGGGTTTTCAAAGGATTTTTCCAAAAAATCAGTAGGGCTGACCTGCTCGATGCCCATGTCGAGAAGCACGTCAGCGGCGCCAGTGGATACCCGGCCAGTACCAGTTAGCACAATTTTGAGGGCGGGCAATTTCATGGTTTTGTAGTGGCCAACGGCTTCCTTGTAGTCATGGAAGTCCTTCATGCGGGGCATCGAAAAATCATGGGTTCGCTGCCCCCAAGTCCAGAGGGCATTGTGTGCGCCTACCATCCCAGCAAATCGCCCGAAAGCTATCAAACGAGCGCCGTGCTCATCCGTCAGCACTTCGTAGTCAATCAAACGAATATTTTTTTCAAGCACGGCCCAGAGCAGTTTCTGGTTGTAGGGCTGTTGCTTGATGGTGTGCGAGAAAAAGAAGTAGGTTTTTTCGGGAATCAGTTGCGAAATGGGCACCTCTTTCACACCAAGCAGGACGCTACAATCCCCCAAGTCGTCAGTCACAACGATGCCTGCCGAACGGTATT
>JALOMF010000065.1 GCA_025455635.1 Saprospiraceae bacterium
GAATATTTTTTTTACTTTTTTTCAGCTTGTGTTGCATGTAAAAAAAACAAGTTATACCTTTGCGTCCGCTTTTGTAAGGAAAGCGATTCCGAAAGGAATGGATCGGTAGTTCGGTTGGTTAGAATACCTGCCTGTCACGCAGGGGGTCGCGGGTTCGAGTCCCGTCCGGTCCGCAGCAAAAAATCGAGAAAGCCTCGCTAGTGTTCGTCACATGCGGGGCTTTTTTGTTTTAACAAAACTCTAATTCCTCCCAACAAAAAAGCCCTGTGGTGTTGACCACAGGGCTTTCTTGTTGGGGGCTTTTATTTTCAATCAAACAGCTGCTCGTAATCACTGCCCTTTGCCTGCTTTTTCAATTGTGGCAATTCCAGCGGAGTTTCACGCTTGGGCCTGCTTTGGATTTCTTCAAAATCAATCAGCTCGCCTTGGCGCTCGTTCTCGTACTGCTGGTGGGCTTGTTTGAACTTCTTTTTCAGCAATGCCTTGGCGAACAGGAACGGGAAAACCAGCGCATAGCCGAATATCGTGAAGAGTATCGCCCCGATACCCAACAGGGGGTTGGTCTTGAGCGTGGCGCCTATCCATTTCAGGTAGTTGAACACTACCGAGCGGTCAATTATCAATGTGGCGATGAGTAGGACAGGTGCCACGAAGGCCAGCGCTATCAAGGTGTATTTCACGATGAAATACATGGCTACAAAGAAGCCGATGAGGAGGAGCACCCCGGTGATGCCGTCCATCCTAAAGCCTGATGTTTTCCGGAATGTTGTCATGTCGGATTTATAACGTTTGAATTCAACGATTTGTTTGGCGTTTATAACTGCCAAAAGTACCGCTATGTTTTGCGGTGCGTGGCGATTTTTGAGCTTGCGAAGCGCAAATACAGATGGCCTGAAGCAAATAATAGACAAACTGCATCAATCTCCCTGCAATATTTCCAGCAGCTCGCTGAGCATCATCGCCGTAGCACCCCAGAGCACCCGGCCTTGCAGCTCGAAGTAGGGCACGTTTTTTAGCGTAAGCTGCGAATTTATTTTAATGTCGGTAACCCGCCTGGTGCTCGCCGACTGGAAATGCGACAGCGGCGCCTCCAGCACGGCGTTCACTTCTTCCGCTTGCAGCTGATAGCTTGGCTGTTCGTCCAAATAGCCCAAAAAAGGATGCACCTGAAAATTGCTGACGGGGATGTAAAGTTCCGTCAAGCCACCCAGCACATTTACCTGACTTTTCAAAATGCCGACCTCCTCCGTCGCCTCCCTGAGCGCTGTGGCCAGCATCGTGTCATCGAACGGCTCGGCCTTGCCCCCCGGAAACCCGATTTGGCCGCCATGCTGGTCACGGTCGTTGGCGTTTCGCTCGATGAGCACGATGTGCCACTCCCCCTGCTTGGGGAACAGGGCCAAGAGCACAGCCGCTTGCCTTGCATCCGGCGGAGCACCCACGTAGTGCCTGCGGGTGATGTGCGCCATGCGTAGGTGCGCTTCCTGGCCCGGCAACGGGAACTTCATCCTACGCTCAATTTTTTCTATCAATGACTTCATGGCAATCATTTGTGAGATTTATCAACGGCAGCGCTAATTTTTATCAGCATTGCTGCGCAATTGGCCATCGTTTTTTGCACCAACCTGCTAATAAAGACGGCAATCGCCCAATATCCTGCGGATGGCAGGCGCCTTTTGAACATGGTCGGACGTTGAGCAGCGACAAAAAAACAACGAAACGGTGCATTGTTCACGAACGCATAAAAAATAAGTTTTACGGCCAACCAGGCTACCACTCCCACAAAAACGAAAGCCCTAAAAAAGCCAAAAATATTTTTTTAAGTAGCCGTAATTTAATAAGTTCACGGCTCAAATTTTCACAATCATCTTTCGTCGTTCGTTGCCACTTGTTCTTTTTTCCTAACCAAATCATGTAAAAACGAACAGACAACAGCGGCAAAACCAACTATCAAAAGCGTTATGACCTACGACACTAGTAACATCCGTAATGTCGTTATGCTGGGTCACCCCGGCAGCGGAAAAACGACTTTGGCAGAAACCATGCTCTTTGAGTCCGGCGGCATCAGCCGCCGGGGTACCGTGCAAGAGCAGAACACAGTTTCTGATTACACTGACATCGAGCACGAGCGGGGAAACTCCATCTTCTCCACCCTCATGCACGACGACTGGCGGGGCAACAAAATCAATGTGCTGGACACGCCCGGCTCCGACGACTTCGTTGGGGAAGTGGTCGCTTCGCTCAAGGTTTCTTCCACCGCACTGATGGTGCTCAACGCCAAGAGCGGCGTGGAAGTCGGCACCGAGTTGCTTTGGGAATATGTTGAAAATTTTGACACGCCTTGCCTTTTCATCGTCAACCAGATTGACCATGAGAAGGCCGACTTCGACACCACCGTGGAGCAGGCCAGGGCAAGGTTCGGCAGCAAAGTCCTGCCCTTCCAGTACCCGCTGAACCCCGGCACGGGCTTCAACACCATCATTGACGCCTTGCGCATGGTCATGTACGTGTTCCCAGCCAATGGCGGCAAGCCGGAGAAAAAACCCATCCCCGATGCCGAAAAAGGCCGGGCCGACGAGATGCACCGGACCATCGTGGAGGCTGCCGCCGAAAACGACGAGACCCTCATGGAGCGCTATTTCGAGGAAGGCAACCTCTCCGAGTCAGACCTAACGGCCGGACTTCGCATCGCCATTGCCAACCGCGGCATTTACCCGCTTTTTTGTTGCTCCGCAACGAAGAACATGGGCAGCGGGCGCATCATGGGCTTCATCAACGACGTGTGCCCTTCGCCTGCCGAGCGGGCCAGCGTGAAACTGGAAGACGGCACCGAACTGAAATGTGACGGCAAGGGCGACACCACTATTTTCATCTTCAAAACACACAACGAGCCACGGGTGGGCGTCATTTCTTATTTCAAAGTTTTCTCCGGCGTGCTGCACGCTGGCGACGAACTCATCAATGCCGACAACCGCACCGTGGAGCGCTTCGGGCAGCTATTCCTCGCCAACGGCAAAAACCGGGAAGCCGCCAGCGAACTGAAGGCCGGCGACCTCGGTTGCACCGTGAAGCTGAAAAACTCGCACACCAACCAGACCTTGAACAAAAAAGGCATTGACAGGAAAATAGACCCAATCCAATTCCCGAACTCCCGGATAGATGTGGCCGTGAACCCGCCCAACAAGAACGACATGGAGAAGCTGATGAAGGCGCTACACGCCATTTCAGAAGAAGACCCGACCTTGAAAATCATCCAGTCGGCTACCTTGAAGCAGACCATACTCGAAGGCCAGGGACAGCTCCACCTCGACCTTGTGAAGCACCGCATCGAGCAGGAGTACGGCGTGACGATGGAGTTCATCAAGCCAAAAATCCCGTACCGGGAGACCATCACCAAGGAATCGAACGAGGTGTATCGCCACAAAAAGCAGACGGGCGGCGCAGGGCAGTTCGCCGAGGTACACATGCGCATCGAGCCGTTCCATGATGGCATGGCCGACCCGCACGGCCTCACCACCCGCTCGAAGGATGTGGAAGAGCTGCCTTGGGGCGGCAAGCTGGCCTTTTACTGGTGCATCGTCGGCGGCTCCATTGACAGCCGTTTTTCGGGCGCCATCAAGAAAGGTGTTTTGCAAAAAATGGAGGAAGGCCCGCTCACTGGTTCCAACTGTCAGGACATCCGGGTGAGCATCTACGACGGCAAGATGCACCCCGTGGACTCGAACGACATGGCCTTCATGACGGCCAGTATCCAAGCCTTCCGGGCCAATTTCGAGAAGGCCGGGCCGCAATTGATGGAGCCGATTTACGACGTGGAAATCCTCTGCGACGGCGAGGTGATGGGCGATGTGATGGGCGACCTCCAGACCCGCCGGGCTATCATCATGGGCATGGACGCCGACGACCACTACCAGAAAATCTTGGCCCGCATACCGCTGGCCGAGATGTACCAGTATTCGTCCACGCTGCGCTCCATTTCACAAGGCAAGGCGAAGTTCAGCCGGAAATTCGCTGAGTATGCGCCTGCGCCGCCGGATATTCAGCAGAAATTGATTGCGGAGCACAAGGCGACGATGAAGGACGAGGATTGAGGTTCCAGGTTTCAAGCGGTTTCAAGTTTCAGAAGTTTCAGGGGAGTAGCTGCCGTAAAACGATGCGTCATGCCTTTTGCAAAAAAATCCAATTCGCATCCCAGCATGCCCTCCCCTGAAACCTGAAACTTCCTGGAACCTGAAACTAAAAAGCCCGTGCGGAAATTCCGACACGGGCTTTTTTCGTTGGCCTACAAGGATTCGAACCTCGACAGACAGAACCAAAATCTGTAGTGCTACCGTTACACCATAGGCCAAACTCTAATGCCTTTTTTCAAAAGCGTGGCAAAGGTATAACGTTTTTACAACTTTGAAAAGTTCTGATTTGATTTTTTTTTCTTCACGAGCCGTTAAGCTGCTGCTTGTTCTTTCCGAAGGGCATCCATCACCAAGGGCAGCTTGTCATCTAGGGTTCTCACGAGGTTGCCCACGAGTGGCAGGTCGGTTTTGTACTTGGTGACTCGCTCTAGCTCCTTATTGGCAGCAGTCATGGCTTCATTGCCTACGAAGGCCAGTGTTGATTTCATTTTGTGGCTGACCTTGGTGAGTTCGTCCCAGTTGTTGGCAGCAGCCATCTCACGTATCTTTTCCATCTCCGTGGGCAGCTCCTCTAGCAGCATTTCCAGCATGGTTTGCACCATGTCTTCATCGTTGTCGGCCATGAGGCGCAGGTAGTCAAGGTTGATACAATTATCGTTGGTAGTTTCCATGATTAACGGTGTTTGACGTATTTGGATATTTTGTAAAACAGGTCCTCTGGGTCGAAGGGCTTCAGCACGAAATCATCCATGCCGTATTCCTTGTATTTTTCATCCCTACCTACATGGGCGTGGGCGGTCATGGCCAGTATTATCATGTTGGAGCGGTCTGGGGGGAAGGTGTTGCGGATGGTTTTGGTGGCTTCATAGCCATCCATGATGGGCATTTGGATGTCCATCAGTACGATATCGTAAATGTTTTCACGAAGCAAGTCAATGGCAATCTGGCCATTGTCGGCGATGGTGATTTCGATGTCTTTCCATTTTCGCTCAAGGGTCTTTCGGGCCACGAGCTGGTTCATTTTATGGTCTTCGGCCAGCAGGAGCTTGAATTTGGCATTGGCTGGCAGTTCGTTTTCTGGTTCTTGCGGCTCCTTGTTGTCAAGGTCTTCTGCGCTGGCCATGTCCACTATCAGGTCAAAATAAAAGACCGAGCCTTTCCCCTCCGTGCTGGTAGCCCCGATTTTGCCGCCTTGCTGCTCGATGAGGTTTTTGCAAATAGATAGCCCAAGCCCGGTGCCTTCGTACACCCTGTCCTTCCGGAGAATCCGGGTGAAAGTTTCAAAAATGGCCTCGATTTTATCCTCAGAAATACCGATGCCCGTGTCCTGCACCTTGAATTTGAGCTGTACGCTGTTGCCGATGTCGTAGAGCTTTTCGATGTAAATCTTGACGAAACCATGGTCGGTGAACTTGATGGCATTGCCCACGAGGTTATAGAGCACTTGGTTCAGGCGGAGCTTGTCGCCGCTGATGTACCTGGGCACGTCGGGGGAGGTGATTACCTCTAAGAAAATGTCCTTTTCCTGGGCTTTGTACTGCATCACGTTTATCAAGTTGTTGAGCAGCTCCGCAAGGTCGAAGGGCTTATTTTCGAAGACCACCTTGCCATTCTGTATGGCGCTGATTTCGAGGATGTCGTTCACCACGCCGAGGAGTATCTCCGACGAGTTTTTGATATTCTGCACGAGGCCATTCTGCTCAGTGGGCAGGTTCATTTGGAGCAGGATATTGCTCATCCCAAAAATGGCGTTCATCGGGGTGCGCATCTCGTGGCTGATGCTGGCCAAGAACTGCTCCTTCATGTAGGCGCTCTGCTGGGCGAGGTCGCGGGTCTTGCGCATGCGCTCTGCCTGCCTCAGCTCCGTCACGTCGCGCAAGATGCAATTGTAGCCGATGAAGTCGTCGGTGACGATGATGGTAGCCGTCATCATGCACTCCCGCACTTCGCCGCTCCTGTGGGCGATGCTTATCTCGAAGTCCTTGATGGCCTTCTGCGCCTTCAGTTTCAGCAAAAACTCGTTCTTCCGCTCGACAGGATAGTAGAGTTTGTGGGTGTCCTCCATTGTTTGGAGTTCCTCCCTTGAATAACCAAAAACATCAAGCGTGGCTTGGTTGAAGTCCACGAACTTCCCCGTGAAGGTGCTGATGAAAAGTGCATCCTTCGATTGCGTGAAAATCTCTTGGTAGCGGGCACGGCTCTTCTCCATCTCCATGTCGGCCAGCTTGCGGTCGGTGATGTCCTGAATAATGCCTTGATAGACAAGGTTGTTGGCCTCGTCGTGCCGCAGGTTGCACTGCACGGAGACGTACCGATAGGCCCCGCCCTTCTGCTTGATTTTCATATCCTGCTTCACGCTGCCCTTGACGGCTACAACTTCGTGTAATTCCTTTAGGGCTTGAATAGGGCTATCCACCTCCTCCAAGTTGTTTCCACTGCCATCGAGCCGGTCTTCGTCGTGGCCGAAAATCCGGTAAAACTCGTCCGTTGCCGTGAAGGCCGAGGTCTCAGGGAAGTACTCCCAGTTGCCGATTCTGGCAATACGCTGGGTCTCTTCCAGCCGTTTAAGCACCCTCGTGCGTTCAATGGAGAACCGTAGGGACTTGGACAGTTGCTCTGCATCGAAAGCGCCTTTTACCAAAAAATCCTGCGCACCTGCCTGCACGGCACGTAGGCCCATCTCCTTGTCGGAGTAGCCCGTGAGCACGATGATGTTTTTTTGGGGAAACTTGGCGAGCAGGCGCTCCAGCGTCTCAAAGCCCCGGCTGTCGGGGAGCGTTAAGTCCAGCAAAATGACAGCAAACTCTTCGCCCGACTCCAAGATAGCAATGGCATCGGCCAGCGAGGTCTTGTTGACGACCTCACAGTTCTGCAGGTCCGATTCTTGCAGGAAAATCTCCACCAGTCGGGCATCGCCGGGGTTGTCCTCCACCAAGAGGACTTTATTTGTGGAAACAAGTGTCGTTGGTGAAACCATAATGTGCTGCCGTTGGGAGGGGAAACGGAAAGTAATGCGAGAATGAACAGCAAGCCACAGGGGGACATTGGCTTACATAGGATTAATTGTCCGTTGCCGATTCGCTTTCAGTCGCCTCTTCTGTGTTTTGAGGCAAAAAAATGAAATTAGCACCCAGTTCGCTCAGGGCAAATAGACAGAGGTCGTCGTGGTGGGAGCGGTAAAGCGCCTGAAAATCCTCCACTTTTTCCTCCGTGATGATTTGCTTGGTCACGAATTCCTCCAGCGTGGAGGCATTGACCGACCAATTGCCCTTAACGGCTTCCTTATCCACGATATTTATGCCAATATCGACGATGTTCTGATGGATGACAAAAATAGGGAACAGCGAAACGTCTTGGTCACGGATGACCTCGGCGGCCTGCGACAGTATTTTCTTGTACCCGCTCAGTTCTCTTTCGAGTTGCTTGTATAATGGCGTTTTGTTCATGTTGTGAAAATGAGCTTTTTATTCTGCTTGGGCTGAGTTTCATTTTAGGCTTACCTTTGCGCCTCGCTTAAATACGGCAGTTCGTCGGTAGCCTTTAACGGCACTGACAGCCTGCTTCCCACTGCCCAACTGCAAAAATGAGTGATTTTATCAAACACGAGTGCGGTATCGCACTTATTCGCCTTTTAAAACCCCTAGAATATTACGTAGAGAAATACGGCACTGCCCTCTACGGACTCAACAAGCTGCACCTCCTCATGGAAAAACAGCGAAACCGGGGGCAGGATGGTGCTGGAATCGCCACCATCAAGCTCAACAGCCGCCCCGGCGCAAAAATCATCCACCGGAAACGGTGCAGCAGCAGCAACTCCATCCAGACCATCTTCGAAGAAGTCTATGACAACTTCAACCACCTGAAAAAAGACAAACTGAAGGATGCGGCCTGGCTCCAAGCCAATGCGCCCTTCGCAGGGGAACTGCTCCTGGGCCACCTACGATACGGCACCCACGGCGCCAACAGTGTCAAAAACGTACACCCCTTCATCCGCAAAAGCAACTGGATACAGCGCACCCTCGTCATCGCAGGCAACTTCAACCTCACCAATGTGGACGAGCTGTTCCAAGAACTCGTGGAGCTGGGCCAGTACCCCATGGAACAGACGGACACCGTCACGGTGCTGGAAAAAATCGGCCACTTCCTCGACGATGAGGTGCAGCGCCTCCATACCTGGCACAAGCCCGACGGCCTCACCGACCTTGAAATCAACCAGCTCATCTTCGACAACCTCGACGTGCAGCGCCTGCTCCAACGGGCCAGCAAGCGCTTCGACGGCGGCTACGCGATGGCGGGCATGATCGGTCACGGCGATGCATTCGTCATGCGTGACCCCAACGGCATCCGGCCCGCATTTTATTACGCCGACGACGAAGTGGTGGTCGTGACCAGCGAACGGGCACCGATTCAGACCGCTTTCGACGTGCATTTTTCCAAAATCAAGGAAATAACGCCCGGCCATGCCCTCATCGTCAAGCGCAACGGCGAGGTCAGCGAAAAGCCCTTCACCGAGCCAGCCGAGCGCCGTTCCTGCTCGTTCGAGCGCATTTATTTCTCAAGGGGAAATGACCGGGACATCTACACCGAGCGCAAGCAGCTCGGCGAACAGCTAACCACCGCCGTGCTAGAAGCCGTGGGCTACAACATCAAGCAGACTGTCTTCTCCTTCGTTCCAAACACTGCCGAAAGCGCCTACCTAGGCTTGGTCTGCGGCATCGAAAAACGCCTGAACGACATCAAGCTGAAACAAATCATGGAGCTGGGTGCCAACCCCTCCACCGAAGCAGTCCAAGAAATACTGGCCCTAACACCTAGGGTCGAAAAACTGGTGCACAAGGACGCCAAGATGCGTACCTTCATCGCCGACGACGCCTCCCGTGGCGAGATGGTCACCCACGGCTACGACGTCACCTACGGCCTCGTGCGCAACGAAGAGGACACGCTCGTGCTGCTCGACGACAGCATCGTGCGGGGCACAACGCTCAAGGAAAGCATCATCCGCATTGCCGCCAGGCTAAAACCCAAGAAAATCATCGTGGTGAGCAGTGCCCCACAAATACGCTACCCCGACTGCTACGGCATCGACATGTCCAAGATGAAGGACTTCGTCGCCTTCCGTGCCCTCGTCAAGTTGCTCAAAGAACGTGGCCAGTCGCACCTGCTCGACGAAACTTACGAGCGCTGCAAGGCTCAGTCCACACTGCCCAAAGAGGAAATGAAAAACGAGGTACAGGCACTCTACGCCCTTTTCACCGACGAAGAAATCAGTGAGAAAATAGCCCAGATAGTCACCCCCAAGGGCATCACGCCAAAGGTCGAGGTCATCTACCAAAGCATCGAAGGGCTTCACAACGCCTGCCCAAACCACCTCGGCGACTGGTACTTCTCCGGCAATTACCCCACGCCCGGCGGCAACAAGGTGGTGAACCGGGCCTTCATGAACTACATGGAAGGCAAAGACGAGCGGGCGTATTGACGTACGTTTTTTCAACATGAAAAAAGCCGAGACGGGACTACCCCATCTCGGCTTTTTTGTTTCACAAAAACCTGTTAATCAAGCTTTTGTGCGCTATTTTGGAATTTTCAGGTCGTAAACTTTCCGTTTGGGATTGGTCAATTTATTGTCCTTCAGCCAAGGGTTGAAAATCTTAATCATACGGTAGCTGGTGCCGTACTGCTTGGCAAATTCGCCGAGGTTGGCAATGCTGCTGTCCACCGTGACGAGGGCGTAATTGTCGAGCGGCTGGTACATCTGTTCGTTTTTCATGTCAAACCCGTACAACTCTGGGTGCTCCATGACGTGCTTGATGGCCACGAGCCGGAACAGGTAGCGGTTGGTCTCCTCGCTGAGGTTCAGGTCATAGAAATTGTCGGATTTTTGGCTTTCCATCTCATTGCGAAGCCCCGTAGGCCCCATGTTGTAGGCCGCCGCCACGAGCGACCAAGTGCCGAAGCGCTCCTTGTACCGCTTGAGGTACTGGCAAGCCGCACGGGTTGATTTTTCGAGGTGCAGGCGCTCGTCCACCTCCTTGCTCACCTCCAGCCCGTAGTCGCCAGCCGTGCCTTCCATGAACTGCCAGATGCCCTTTGCGCCAGCGCTGGAGGTCGCGTTGCGGAGGTCGCTCTCGGCCACGGCTAGGTACTTGAAGTCGTCCGGCAGGCCGTTTTCCTTCAAGATTTTCTCCATCACCGGAAAGTACCGGGCGCTGTTTTTCAAGTTCAAAATCGTGTGCGAGTGGCGGTAGGAGTTGACGATAAGCTCCCGTTCCAGCCGTTCCCTCACGTCGAAGTTCTCCACGGGGATGCGCTCCCCGGCGAACCAAAATTCGTCCTTCGGCGACACGTGCGGTATGTTCACGAACTGGCCACCATAGGCCGTAGTGCTAGGCTTGTAAGAAGTGAAAATCGCAACGGTTGCGAAGGCAGCCAGGGCCAAGAGGTAATATCTCATGATGTTTTTGGCTTTTTGTAAATGGGCACGGTGCTGCATGGCTCACCGAACAGGATGCTCTGGGCATGGGGCCGCAGCTTGCGGGTCAGCTCCACGTAGGCCGATGGCGGCACAGGGTGGTCGCTGCACCCTTTCACCACGATGCGTTGCCCAGCGTATTGCGAAGCGTCCACCTCGTCGAGCGCTTTTTGAAAAATATGCTTGTAAAACTCCTCCGGCGTGCCCTGGAAAACACCGTGCGCAAACGGCTCGGCGTACACCGTCACGAGCATGTAGGCCCACACGGGGATGATGGCATCGGCGGAGCAGTAAACGGCGAGGTTCTTCCCAGTGTACTGCGCCCAGTCGTGTATGGCCAGTGCCTCCCGGAAGTCTTTTTCCTTGAGGATGAGGCCCATGAACAGGTAATCCTTCAGGTCGAAGCTGGCCATTTCTTCCTTCGGAAAAAATTCTTCCAGCTTCAGCGTCACGAGTCCGCTGCTGGCCACACGGTTCACCAAAGGCGTTTCAGTTGCTTGCATGGTAGGCAAATAATGCCGAAGCGGCTGACGCCAAGTTCGTACTGGCAGCAAGCCGCTTCGGGGGTTGATTGTTTTTGAAGGCAAGCGGTGTTAAGGCGCTTGCCAGCTATTTGTCAAAACTTGTAGGTCAGGCCAAACCTGAACGACACTGGCGAAGCCGCACTGTCGTCGGGAAGGTTCACGTTGTAAAGGCCCATGATTTCGTAGCCCCACAGGCCACCCGCAGTGCTGTTGTAGCCCAAGCCGATATATTGGTTGTTGAACCCAAAGCGTTCGATGTCAATGCCGCCGGAACTGTTTAGGTCAACGGGAATCCCTACATTTTCGTGCTCATACTCAAAATGGGCGAAGATATTGGGCAGCACCTCCGGCAATGGCTTCACCCTAGCAAACCAGCCAAGGGTATAAGAAGTTGCGCTGCCTTTGTAAACGGTATTGCCGAACCTTACCCGAAAACTGTTGAACACCAGGCCCGCCCGTGGCCCCGTGGAAAGGTACTCTCCAAGAAGCTTGTAACCCACCATTGGCGTCAGCCCAATGGAAAACTGACTCTCGTTGTTGCCGCCAGTGACGTTCAGGATGAAGTTGCCGCCGTACCACAACTTGTTGGCAAAGCCGCTTTCGTCAAAGTACTCGTCCGTTTTCGACGACTTCTTCTTGCCCTTTTTCTGGGCCATTGCGTCATTGGTGAAAGCTGCCGTGAAGAACAGGGCCAAGAGGCTGAAAAGCATTATCTTTTTCATAGGTTCAGATTTATTTTTTGTGAAAAATCATGGCTTCGGACGAGCGCCGCAGCCCAGCGTTTCCACTGCTTTTTTGTGATGAAAAATAAACGACAATGGTTGCTTTCTGTTTGGGCTAAATCGTGGCAAAGGTGTTACAAAAACCATAATTTTTCAAG
>JALOMF010000554.1 GCA_025455635.1 Saprospiraceae bacterium
GGTGCGAACAAAAAGCAAAAGTAGAAACTAAAAAGGCAAAAATTCGCAGAAGCACCAAAAGGACAGAAATCAACTGATTGAAAAACAAATTGAAAAAATGAAAAAAAAAATTTGAATAAAAAGAAAAATGACTAAATTTGTGGGACAAAAGTCCATAAAAGATGACAAAGCAAAAAAGCACTGAAAAAGCAGTTTCCCGAAAACCCAAGGCCTACAAGCCACTCAACGATGAGCAAAGCACCGCCAACACGGCCAACGACATAGCCTACCAACCCGCCTATATCGTCAGTACCAGCCGAAGCGGCGTGAGCAGCTTGCGTTTTTTCGGGCTAGCAGACTTCACAGGGCTGACACGGGAATGGCTCGCCACCGAGTTCTTGGGGCTTTCCCTCAAAACCCTCCAACGCTATGCGCAGGAGGCAAAGCCGCTCACACCACGGGAGGGGGAGGCAGTTTTGAAATTGGAGGCACTCTACAAAAAAGGCATCGAGATATTCGGCAACCGGGACGAGTTCAACAGTTGGTTGGGCGAGCCGGCTTACGGGCTTGGCGGCCAAGTGCCACTGGAGCTATTGAGCATGTCAACGGGCATTGACCTCGTCATGGAAGAGCTTGTCCGTATTGAGTTTGGCGCTACCGCTTAAATGCCACCCCCATGCACGTTTATCGCATTGTTTTGGAAAAATGGTCGCAATCGCTGACGGCCTCTGGCCAAGCTGCCCGCTGGAACAGCCCCGGTCGGTTCGTACTCTACACAGCCGGCTCACGGGCACTGGCCTGCCTCGAAAACGTAGTACACCGAAACAGCCGTGGCCTGAACCAGTTGTTCAAAACAATGGTGATTGCGGTGCCGGACGATGTGCTGGTTTTGAAAATCAGCGAAGCTGACTTGCCGGATGGCTGGCACGAGTTCAACAACTATCACATCACCCAGCAACTGGGCGACGAATGGCTGGACGGAATGAAGAGCGCCGTGCTGGCTGTGCCCTCGGCAATTATCCCGGCAGAGCAGAATTTTTTGTTCAACCCACAACACCCTGATTTTCAAAAGATTAAGCTGCTGCAAACCGAGGACTTCGTTTTCGACCCAAGGATAAAAACGAACTGATAGTATCACGCCGCCTGCATCAAAAATCATCTTTGGAAAACCCACCGCTCCGGCTTACTTTTGCGGCGTTCAACCGAAATCTTTCATTAAAACAATACCATCATGTCTGACCATATAGAAAATGAAGGCAAAAAAGGCCGCTTTGTGATGTGGTTTATCATCTACTTCATCATGTTCATCAGCCTGCTTATTTATTTGTATCGCTATAATTTGCGCACGGAATTTTGATTCCAACCAGCAGTTTTTAAAATAAAAAAGCGCAGCGACCTTTTCGGGTCATTGCGCTTTTTTATTGCCTTTTGGCAAATGCGCTCCAAGTCCTATTCCTCGCTCGTGAACCTAAACTCCACCGCCGGGTGCGCCTCTTGCGCCATCTTCAGCGCCCAAGCGCTTTCGGCGAGGAACACGAGCTGGCCATCTTTGTCCTTGGCCAAGTCCTTGCTGCGGCGGCTGCGGAACTCCTGAAATGCCTTGTCGTCGCTGCATTTTATCCAGCAGGCTTTGTAAAGGTTGACGGGTTCGTAGCTGCAAGATGCCCCGTACTCGTGCTGGAGGCGATACTGGATGACCTCGAACTGCAGCGCCCCAACCGTTCCGATGATTTTCCTTCCGTTTATTTCCTTCGTAAAAAGCTGCGCCACGCCCTCGTCCATGAGCTGGTCGAGGCCCTTGGCGAGCTGTTTCGATTTGAGCGGGTCGGCGTTCTCCACGTACCGGAACTGCTCCGGCGAGAAGCTTGGGATGCCCTTGAAATGCAGCACCTCGCCCTCGGTCAGCGTGTCGCCGATCTTGAAATTGCCGCTGTCGTAAAGGCCGACCACATCGCCGGGGTAGGCGTCGTCAATCACCTCTTTTTTGGAGGCCATGAAGCTCGTCGGGTTTGCGAAGCGCATCTGGCGGGCGTTGCGCACGTGCAAGTAGTTGGTGTTGCGCTCGAACTTGCCGGAGCAAATCCGCAGGAACGCAATGCGGTCACGGTGACGTGGGTCAATATTTGCGTGGATTTTGAACACAAACCCGCTGAATTTTTCTTCTTCCGGTAAAACGATGCGCTCCTCCGTTTCCCGTGGCAGCGGCGTCGGGGCGATGTCGGTGAAGCAGTCCAGCATTTCCCGCACCCCGAAGTTGTTGACGGCGGATCCGAAAAAAACAGGCGACAGCTCACCCCGTTGGTAAGCCGCCTGGTCGAAAGCCGGATAGACCTCTTGCACCATGTGTACCTCATCTCGCAGGGTGTTGGCTGCCCGCTCGCCGATGTGCTTTTCAAGCGTGGGGTCGGCAAGGTCGTTGATTTCGATGATGTCTTCTTCCTCTTGCTTGCCGTGCGGGCGGAAGAGCACGAGGTTCTTTTCATACATGCTGTAAACGCCCTTGAAGGTGCCGCCCTGTCCCACTGGCCAACTCAAGGGGCATACCCGTAGCCCCAGCTTTTGCTCCACCTCATCCAGCAAGTCAATGGGGTCTTTCCCTTCCCGGTCGAGCTTGTTGATGAAGACGATGATGGGCGTCGAGCGCATCCGGCAGACGTTGACGAGCTTTTCGGTCTGGGTCTCCACGCCCTTCGCCACGTCAATGACCACGATGGCGCTGTCCACGGCGGTGAGGGTGCGGTAGGTGTCCTCGGCGAAGTCTTGGTGACCGGGGGTATCCAAGATATTGATTTTCAGGTCTTTGTACTCAAAGGCCATGACCGAGGTGGCCACGGAGATACCCCGCTGCTTCTCGATTTCCATGAAGTCGGAGACGGTGGTCTTCTTGATTTTATTGGACTTGACGGCCCCTGCGGTCTGGATGGCCCCGCCAAAAAGCAGCAGCTTCTCGGTGAGGGTGGTCTTCCCGGCATCGGGGTGGGAGATGATGCCGAAGGTCTTGCGCCGTGCGATTTCTTGTTTTAAACTCATAAGGTAAAAATTCGGGGCGCAAAGGTAGGGCTTGGACTCGGAAGAAAGGAAGAAAGATGGCTTTACGCAGTAGCAAACCCAGCTAGCGCCCTTTTATAAGGCGCATGAAAACCAAGTACGATGTCGGATTTTGGTACTCCTGCATCGAGCAACCGCTGAACGATAGGCACATCGGTGGTGTCCTGTTGCACCCATATTTTGCCATCCTTTATGTCCATTTGAAAAACAATATAGTAAACACGT
>JALOMF010000555.1 GCA_025455635.1 Saprospiraceae bacterium
CTAGTGCAATCTCGAATAGTTGTTTGCTGTTCATGATTTTTTTAGGGCGAATTTAGAAATCATGTACTATCCTACCCACACGAAATCACGAAGAACCCATTTTTACAAAGCAAAATGTATTGTTTGGTCTATTTTTCGTTATGCTATCAATCGTGTGATTATAAAGTCCAAATCGCTTTATTTTATGAAATTCAGCATCATTTTTCAAAACCTCTGAATCAACTACTTCTGAAGAAATTTTTGAATTTAGAATTAAGTCTTTTACTGCAAAATCAGTTATTGGCAACCTCCAAAAAAGGTTAATTACGAAGAATTGCAAAGCACCTTGATTTTCAATACTTAACAATTCCTCAGTTATTTCATCTTCTTGAAAAGACTTCAGAGCTTTTGAAGAATCATTGTCAAGTTTTAAATAAAACTCATCCTCTATAAGAGAAGTACTTTCCTCGATATTTACTTTGACCGTATTCCTATTTTCTTCCCAAAAAATACTTTTGGGATGTACTGGTTTATGTAGGATTTTATCCTTCACTTTATCGTAAACCCAAACCACATCTTCTGAATTTGTAAATCCACGAATCAAAAACTTTGGGATATAGTGATGTCTTGTTGATTTGGCTTTCATTGCAATTTATTTTTACCCAGTTACCCCAAGTATGCTCCCAGCGACTACCGCCCGCAAAACTACACCCTTTCCCTCCACTCCCAAGCACTCCGGCGGGTGAGAAAACAAGGGGCGAGCCTCACGGCAATAATGCAAAACTACGCCCTTTCCCTTTGTCCCAATCCCCAAAAAACCCTACCTTTGGAAAAAAATCAACCACCATCGCATGACCAGCCTTTCCTTGCAGACTCAGATTTCGCTCGAACAGCTTTACAGCCTGCTCGCCCAACTGCCCAAGCGGGAGAAAATCGAGATTACCAAGAAACTACGGGCAGAAATCTCGCTGGAACAATGGCTGGCACTTTCCAAACAACTACCCAATGTGCCAGAAATCGGCATGGATGAAATCATCGGCGAGGTGAAGGCCGTTCGCAAAAGCAGGCAAGCGAAAAAATAGGCGATGCGTATCCTAATTGACACCAACCTTTGGGTACGGGCACTTATCAGCGAACGAACCCGTGAGCGGCTTGCGCTTGTAATCGCCAATCCTGACGTTCAAATCCTTGGCAGTCAGGAACTTATAGAAGAAATCAGGGATGTTGCGAATAGACCTTGATTGAAAAAAATTCTCACCCCTCCCGAAACAGAACCTCAAATTCATCCAACGTCAAAACTCGCAAGGGCGGAAACTCTAATAATTTGAACGGCTGCAAATGTCGGTCATTCGATACGATGCAAAAAGCACCCGCAGCGACGGCACAATCAATGAACTTATTGTCGTCGGGGTCTTGCTTCACGAGTGCCCAGTTGAAGAAGATTTCTGTTTTTTCAACAAATGGGAAAGCCGCAAGGAATTGGGAAACGTTTTGGGCGATTTCGGCGGTCGTCTTACGGGCAAGCACTTCTTCGTATTCCAACATGATTTCTTGCGAAACACACAGGACGAAACGGCCTTCGATGATTTTGTCGAATAGCCAGCGGTTCAGCGAAGTCTTACCGATGATGGAAATGAAAACGTTCGTGTCAAGCACGATTCTGACTGCGGTAGTGCTCATAAGCCCACTTGGCGAGGTCTTGTGGTGAAAGTCCTTTTTGTTGTGCAAACTCGTCCATGAGGCGGGAAGCCTTTTCGGCGAAGTATAGTCCCATCATGTAACGGAGCGCCAAGAGGTCGTCGTCGGCGACGTTTTTGGCGTAGAGTTTTAGCAACTCTTGTTGCACATTGCTTAAAGGTTGTATGGCTTGCATTTGCTGGATTTTTTACAAATTTACAAACAAAACCAAAACCCGCCCCCCCAAGTTTCCGCACTACCCTGAAACTTTTCCCACCCCTTCCCCATTTCTCCTGAAAATTGCAACATGAATCCGACCATCCTCGACCTACTGGCCCAAATCGAGCACGACAAGGGCATCCAAATCCGCTACGCCTGCGAGAGCGGCAGCCGGGCCTGGGGCTTCCCCTCGCCCGATAGCGACTTCGACATCCGCTTCATCTACCTGCACCCACGGGAATGGTACCTCTCCGTCAACGAGGGCGAGGACAATGTGCGGGTGATGCCCAACGACCTTTTGGACGGCAACGGCTGGGACTTCCGCAAGTTCCTCCGGCTGATGCATGCCTCCAATTCCACGGTGTACGAGTGGCTGAGTTCGCCCATTGTTTACATCGAAAACAAGCCGTTCACCGATGCGCTATGGCAATTGGCACTCGACTATTTCCAACCGAAAAAGGTCATCTTCCACTACCTTGGCATCGCCACGGGGATGCTGGAGAAGGAGTTTCAGGAGCCAACTGTGAAAATCAAGAAGTATTTCTACGTGCTGCGGCCCGTGCTGTCGGCGGTTTGGATTGCCGAAAAAGGTACGCCGCCACCCATTGATTTTCACGAGCTACTGCCGCTGGTGCAGGGCAATTCGCCCGTCCACCAAGCCATCCTGGATTTGTTGAAACAAAAGGAAACGGCGCTGGAAGGCCAGCAAGTACCAAGGGTTCCGGTGCTCGACGACTTCGTGGCCACTGAAATACAGCGCTGCGAGGCCATTGCCAAAGGCATGGAAAAACGGCCTGTGACTTGGGATGCCATCAATGATTTTTACCGTAAAACATTGTCTTTGAAATAGAAATTGGAAATTGACAAATTAGGAAATTGGCGCAACGCCTAATTTCCCAATTTCTTCAATTTCCCAATTTCCCAACTCCCACCATGACCATCTCAGACTTAAAATCGCAAAGCCTCCTCCTCTTCGAGGCCACCACGGGCAGCCGAGCCTATGGCACCGATTTACCGACTTCCGACCATGACCATCGGGGTGTCTTCGTGTTGCCGAAGGCACAGTTCTATGGCCTGACGGATTTGCCGCAAGTCAGCGACGAGCGCAACGACAATGTTTATTACGAACTGCGCCGCTTCTTCGACCTCTTGGCAAAGAACAACCCAAATATGCTGGAACTACTGGCCATGCCAGCCGATTGCGTGCTGCACCGCCATCCCTTGTTTGAGCTTATCAAGCCGGCGCTTTTTTTATCAAAACTGTGCAGGCAAACCTTCGCTGGCTACGCCATTTCACAGATACAAAAGGCGAGGGGGCTGAACAAGAAAATCGTGAACCCCGTGGCGCTGGAGCGCAAGTCCATCCTCGATTTTTGCCGTGCCCCTGCTGCGCTGGCTGGCCGAGCGAGGGCTTGCGCAGGAGCGTTGCGGACTGGTGAACATCCCGCATTTTCGGGATGCTTATGCGATGTTTTACGATGAAACAGGGGCACTCGGCTTTCGGGGCGTACAGCACAAGGCCACTTCGAATGAGGTGGTGCTGAGTTCCATCCCAAA
>JALOMF010000066.1 GCA_025455635.1 Saprospiraceae bacterium
CCCGCCCGATGGCCGAGCGCAGGTACTCTGCCACGCTCACGGCATTGCCTTCGTAGCGCCCCACCTCAAACAGTTGGGCAAGGTTGCGCACGAAGAGCACATCGCCCTTCAGTGTCATTTCCTTGATTAAATGGCTGAGGTTGTCCTGCCAGCCAGTCTCCACGGTGAGTTCCTTGATGAGAATGGAGGCGGTCGTTTCCCAGATTTCAGGTTCGATGCCGAGTTGCTTGCGGCGGCGGACTAGCTCCTGCACCAGCGCCGTTTTGCCCGTGCCGGATGCCCCGACGAGCAGCACGTTTCGGCTGAAACGGCCTTTCAGGATGCGCTCGAATTGGGCGAGTTCTTCCTCCCGGCCAAAGGCTTCTTGGTGTTCGACCACCATTTTTTCGGCTACTTTGGGCAGGAGTTCCAGCCGCTTATTTTGTTGATTTTCAGCGAGTTCTGCTGGCGACCACGTTTTGAGCTTGACTTCTGACTGCTCTACCTGTGCATCATCGAACCAACTGGCAGCGATGATGTGGAAGACGCTTTGCAGCCGTTTTTTAGAGGAAAACTCGATGCGTACCACTTCCACGAGGTTGGCCTCAAGTTCGGCTTCGGTAGCAGAGCGGGTCTCCAGGCCTAGGGCTGGCACCATGCCCCAAACGGCGTCGGGTAGTTGTTGGAAAATGCAGTCGAATTCCAGCACAAAATCGGGGTAGCTGATGCCATCGGGCGATTTTACGAATGGCACGGTGATTTTTTTGGTCAAAAACTCGCCCTCCCGCAGCAGGTCGAGCAGGCCCATGAGCGAGCCTTTGTCCAGTTTTTTGGTTTGAAAACGGGTGGCGAATTTCTCAGCAAGCCCATTTGCCGTGAGGCCAAAGTGAAATGCATTGGGGTCGGACAGCGGAAAACGCAGCTCCTCGCCGTTGTTGAGGCGCAGCTTGACGGTCTGGAAGGGCAGTGCGATGTTTTGCGGCACGTGGTGGATTTACGATTTTGAGATTTACCCTGTCTGCCGACAGGCAGGGATTTATGATTGCTGGGGCAAATATTTCATACCGTGGCGTCGGCGGCTAAATTAGGAGTAAATTTGGTTTTTCGATGGGTTCAACGTTTTCAACGCTTTTTTACTAGCGAAGAGGATGGGACACAGATTGGACGGATTGAATGGATTGGAACGGATTTTTTGATGGGGCACGGATTGGATTGATGGAACAGATTAACAAGGATGTGTAAAAAATCCGTTCCAATCCGTTCAATCTGTGTCCCATCCTCCTCGCGTGTCATGCAAAAGTTGAGTAGGCAATATTTTTTCAAAAAAATCAAAACCTGGCTGTAACAAACGCTAAAGCGGTGGCGTCTCCCTTATGTAAACAGCTTAAAGCAACTCGAATCGAAACTAGCTAAATGAACCACCACGATTTCAAAACGAAAATTCTGCCGATAAAAAACCGGCTTTTCCGCTTTGCCCTCGGCATCGTGGGGCAGGCTGCGGAGGCGGAAGACGTGGTGCAGGAAGTGTTCATCAAGCTCTGGAACAACCGCCAGCAGCTAGACGCCATCTCGAACGTGGAGGCTTGGTGCATCACGGCGACGAGGAACCTCTCGATTGACAAATTGCGGAGCAAACACCAGCGGCTGCAGCCAATGGCAGCGGGTTTTGACCTGCACGACCAATCGGCCACGCCCTACGAGGCTGTTGTCTCCAACGATGTCATCAGCCAAGTGCGCAATTTGATGAGCCGCCTGCCCGAAAAGCAGCGGGACATCATGCAACTGCGGGACATCGAGGGCCTGAGTTATCAAGAAATCTCCGACACCCTCGACGTACCGATGGACCAAGTGAAGGTCTATCTGTTCCGGGCAAGAAAAGCGGTTAGGGCTGGCCTGGAGGTATGAAGGGTTGGAGGTTTGCCCCCTCTCACTTTCTCACCCTCTCACCTCTCACTCTATCTCAAGCTATTGATTATCAAGTACTTGACATAAATTTTTGAACATGAAAGCGCTGATTGAAAAGTATTTTGAAGGAGAAACCTCGCTGGAAGAGGAAGCCCAACTGCGGGCTTATTTCAGCGGCGGGGTGGTGGACGATGAGTTGCGGGTTTACCAGCCGTTGTTCCAGCATTTTTCCGAGGAAAGGGGGCAATCATTGTCGAGTGATTTCGATGAGAAATTGCTCCAAAAATTGGATGCTTCCGAGGCTAAACTGGTTCGGATGCGGATATGGCCGAAGCAGTTGCTACGCATCGCCGCAGTGGCAGCCGTGCTGGTCGTGGCCATGATTTTCCTTCAAAAAACCAATGCGCCACAGGCGCAGCAAGCATCGGTGGACTGGAGCAAATACGAAATCACCGATGAGCAACAAGCCTACGAAGAGACCGTGAAAGCCCTGCGGCTCGTTTCCTCCAAACTCAAAAAAGGCTCGAAAAAAGCCTCGGAAGAGGTGGGGAAAATGGAGAAAGTAGGGAAGTATTTTAATTAATTTGATTGTTAAATTGCTTGATTGTTAAATTGTTATTCGGGACTTCCCAAACAACTTAACAATCCAACAATTCAACCATCCTAACAATTTTCAACAATGAAATACCTGTCAATCCTTTTCGCACTGTTCCTCACCGCAGGAACCCTCACAACTGCCCAAGCGCAGGAAGATGCCATCTCGAAGTATTTCGCCAAGTACGTGGACGATGAGCGTTTCACGGTCGTGTACATCAGCGGCAAAATGTTCCAGATGATTAACAAAATGGAGCTGGACCTCGAAGACGAGGAGGCCGAAGCCATCATGTCGGTGGTGAAAGACCTGAAGGGACTGCGCATCCTTACGACGGAGACGGACGGCGCCAAGTTTTACCAAGAAGCACTCCAAACCATCAATACCAAGGGCTACGAGACCCTGCTCGAAGTGCGAGAAGGCAAGTCGGAGAACGTCAAATTTCTGGTGAAGGACAGCAACGGCGGCAATACCCTCGACGAGCTGCTCCTGCTGGTCGGTGGCGAAAACGAGGACTTCGTGCTGCTCAGTTTCATGGGCAAAATTGACCTGAACCAGATTGGCAAGCTGACCAACGCCTTTGACGACGAGAAAAAAAGCAACAACGGCACGAAGAAAAATGATGAGTGAGCATCGGGGTGAACCCATTTGACTTGCATCATTTCATCATCAATCCAATGCCGCCATGAAAAACAATCTGCTAGTTTGCCTGCTGTTCCTATTGCCGACTTTGGTGATTTGCCAGAACAAGCCACTGAACAAGTTTTACCGCCAAAACAAGCGGGAGGAGGGTATTCGGAATGCCAAATTGCCCGGTTGGGTCATCCGGCTAGGCAGTAAGATTGCCAAAGGCAAGGCCGAATCCGAAACTGAAAAAGAAGCACTCGGCCTGATGCGCCACTTTGGCAAGGTCAAGTTCATGTTCTCGGAAGAGGGCACGCCGATAGCCCCCGACAAGATAAAACAGCTCCGCCAAGACCTGCTGGACTACAGCTTCGATGACCTGCTCATGGTGCGCTCCGAGGGCGTTGACTTGCAAATCATGGTCAAAGAAGCGGGCGGCATCATCGAGAACGTGTTCATGATTGTGAACGATACGCAGGGAGGGGAAATGTTTTTCCTGTCGGCCAAGGCCAACCTCAACCTGCGGGAACTCAGCAAAATCCTCGAAAAGGAAATGCCCGACAAACTCGAACCGCTCATCGAAGTGCCGGAAGAGGAACCACCCGTCAATGTTTCGCTTTAGAAATACATTTCATACTAATTCAAGGGCAGTGCCATTCGGCGCTGCCTTTTTTCGTTGCAAATCCCCCGATTTTTCTACTTTCGCAACTTCAACTAAAAACAAAATAAAATCTATATCATGTCCAATTCAAGGTTTCGCTCAGGTGTGCTCCACGGCAACGAAGTGACCGAGCTGCTCCAACATGCCAATGACAACAATTACGCAATTCCCGCCGTGAACGTAACGGGAACCAACACGGTGAACGCTGTGCTGGAAGCTGCAAAAGCGGTCAATTCGCCCGTCATGATTCAGTTTTCCAATGGCGGCTCCATATTTTTTGCTGGCAAAAGCCTGAGCAACGAAGGGCAAAACGCTGCCATCATGGGCGGCATCTCCGGGGCCATGCACGTACACACGATGGCCAAGGCTTACGGCGTGCCCGTCGTGCTGCACACCGACCACTGCGCCAAGAACCTGCTGCCTTGGATTGATGGCCTGCTGGCAGCTGGCGAGCGTTTCCATGCCGAGCGTGGCTTCCCGCTCTACAGCTCCCACATGCTCGACCTGAGCGAGGAGCCTATCCACGAGAACATCGAAATCTGCGCAAAATACCTGGAGCGCATGGCCAAAATCGGCATGACCCTCGAAATCGAACTCGGCGTGACGGGCGGCGAAGAGGACGGCGTGGACAACTCCGACGTGGACAGCTCCAAGCTCTACACCCAGCCATCGGAAGTGGCTTATGCCTACGAAGAACTGAGCAAAGTCAGCCCGAATTTCACCATTGCGGCGGCCTTCGGCAACGTACACGGCGTTTACAAGCCCGGTAACGTGAAGCTCCAGCCCGTCATTTTGAAGAACTCACAAGAGTTTGTCCGGGAAAAATTCAAGACCAGCCGGGAGCAGCCCATCAACTTCGTGTTCCACGGCGGCAGCGGCAGCAGCCGGGAAGAAATCAGGGAAGCCATCAGCTACGGCGCCATCAAGATGAACATTGACACCGACATGCAGTGGGCATACTGGGAAGGCGTGAAGGATTTTTACGAAGGGAAAAAAGCCTACCTCCAGGGCCAAATCGGCAACCCAGAGGGTGATGACAAGCCGAACAAGAAGTTCTACGACCCACGTGTTTGGCTGCGCAAAGGCGAGGAGACTTTTGTCAAGCGCTTGAAGCTGGCCTTCGAGGATTTGGACTGCGTGAACCGCAACGCTTAGTAGTCGCCAAATTCATTTGGCGACATCAAGTAAAACATACTGCCTGCCATATAAATTTGGCGGCTACAAACCCGTGCGGCAGCCCTGTTAGCACGGGTTTTTTGTGTCTCAAACCTCCATATTTTCCAGCAGCTTCGATGTCAACTTTTCGATAAAATAACTCCCGGCAGCTGGGTCGCTCACCCAATCGAAATGGCTCTCCAGCTTCAGGATATGCTGCACGTTGCGGGCCATTCGGCGGGAAAAGTCTGTGGGCTTAGCCTCGTCGCTTATTTTGTCGGAAGGCAAAACCGTCAGCACATCCACCCCACCAATGACGGCGGACATGGCTTGGGTGGTGGATTGGATGAGGTTCGTATTGGCATCCGGCGATTGGTCGCTGATGGGGAACTGGGCGAAAATGAAAGCGGGTTGCGGGTTTTCGACGCCACATTTTAGTTGTAGTTCCTGCCAAAACTTGCGGATGGCCCGCAGCTTGGCGATTTGCAGGAAGTAATTTTTTCCGATAAAGCAAGTGAAAAACATTTGCTTCGCAATGCGTTCGGCACCCACGCCTTCGGTTGTCAGCTTCGCAAACCAGTCGTTGGCGGCTTGCGCCATTTTATTTAGCTCCGCAACGGTCGTTTCATCCTTTTCATAAAATGCCGAACCGTGGACGGGCAGCACTTTGAAGCCCGGCAGTTGCGCCTCGGCCAGTTCCAGGATTTCCATCGGCTGTTTTCCCTGCCAACAGAAGGTGCCATTGAGCAGCGTGGCATTTGGGCCAGCGTATTCCACTAGTTTGCGGAGCAACGAAACGGGCTGCTCCATCTTTTTCCCCCGCAAATGCAAGTTGATAATGTTCAGGTCAATACCGCTCATAAGCGCCTCAAAATCAGGGACTTCTGTGCAATTGAAACGAAGCGCATCGGCCCCGCCTTCCAGTGCCTTTAACGCCATTTTGTTGGTCTTGGCCGCATCGCCCACTTGGAACGCCTCACAGATTTGCCAGTCGTTCTTCCCTTCGGAAATGGGGTGGGGGAGTGCCCCGCCCATGTCATCCAAATGCGGAAAGGCCGTGACGGGCTGGCCATCGGCTACCATCCAATCGAAGTCGGAGGGTGCCTTGCCTTTTAGGTCTTTCTGGATTTTTTCGAGCCAATCGGCTTTGGAGATGGGGGGGAAGTCTGTGAAAAGTTGATTCATCTGAAAAAGGTTTGAGGGCAAAAATAGGTAAGTGTGCTTGGTTGTCGCTGCAAAAAAAAAAGCCCGAAAGAGCGAACTCCACCCGTTCTGTCAAGTCTTCCTACCTACTCACAAAGCTACACGCCCGCCCTTGAAAAACCCACAGTTCGAGCAAGTGTCTAGCGGAGCGGCACTTGCGGGCTTCGTGGTACTGCATCGCAAGTGCCGCTCCGCTAGACACTTGCTCGAACTTCTGCTTTTTTCGTAAATACTAAGGCTCTGCTTGGCGGGAAGGTGGAAGACTTGACAGAACTGGGGTTGACTACCATGTTGCCGAAGATAATGATTTTTCAAATCTTTTCTTTATCGCAAAAAGCTTCAATGAATTCTTGGAAGGATTGAAGAAAGATTTCATAATCACCCAATCTCCCGCCTAAAATACTGTACCACCTCACCATACATCCCACCTTCCATTGCCTCCAAAGTATGCCTGACATCCACCCATGCGCCGATTTTACTTGTCCAAGCGCCATCGGGAAGTTGGCGGGCGGCATGGCTGGGCTTTTTCCCTTTGGCGAACAGGGCGATTTTCTGAAAACCGGGTTCTAGTTCACCATCTCCGCAGGGCAGATAGCCAAACCTTTGGAAGAACTGAGCAAAAGTGGTCAAGTTTGTTTTGCGAGGAAGGTCATCAGGCCAGTCAAAAAAAGATGATTTGGACGGCCAGTAAAAATGAGCTTGGCTTTCCAATGCCCAAGCAATGCAATTATATGAACCGTCAGGTGGGCTTGTCACGACAAAAGGCAAAGCTTTCGAGTTCGGGAATTCGGCTGGATGGATGAATTTGACGTCCATTAGCTGAGGTAGCCGTTCTTTTTGCCCCAGTTCAGCCAGTCTGCGGTCATTTTGCCCAACTGCCCGGCATGGGAAGGATGGATGGGGTTCTCTCCCGTTATCTTAAACAGGGCATGGAAAAGGTGCTGTGGGTCTTCTTGTAGTTTAATCAAGATGAAAGGAACGACTTGTTTGCCCAAGGCAATGATTTTCCGATAAGCCGGATGCCCGATGATTTCGTCGCCGTTGGAGGTCATCAGTGTCTCCTTTTTCCACTGCTGGAATAGCTGCTCGAACTGTTCGCCAAGGCTTTGGTTAGACTTGTCGTGGGCTTTCGAGCCAATCACCAACGAATCGCCCAGTTGTTTCCACTGGATTTGTGGAAAGCTCTTTAACAGGCCTAGCACCTTGGCTACCAATGGTTCCAGTTTTTTATCCTCGACGACAATAGTGTATCTTGACATGGAGATTGATTTTTTGCAATTTCTCAGATTGCAAATATAACAACTAAAAAGCCCGGAAGAGCGAACTCCTCCGGGCCATTTTTATGTCTAAATGTCGTTTGTCAGATTGTAGCGGGGAACTTCAGTTCCCCAGATTCCACTGATGTGGTGAAATAAATTTCACCACTACATCAATAGCGGTAAGCGTCCGACTTGAACGGCCCCTCCACTTTCACGCCGATGTAGTTGGCCTGCTCAGTGGTGAGCGTTTCCAGTTCCACACCGATTTTGGCGAGGTGAAGCCGGGCCACCATTTCATCGAGGTGCTTGGGCAGGGTGTAAACCTCGTTGCCGTAGGCGTCGCCATTGGTCCAAAGTTCTATTTGGGCCAGCGTCTGGTTGGTGAACGAGTTGGACATCACGAAGGACGGGTGACCAGTGGCACAGCCAAGGTTCACGAGGCGGCCTTCGGCCAACAGGATGATGTCCTTGCCGTTCACGGTGTACTTGTCCACCTGCGGCTTGATGTTCACATGGGTGCTGCCGTGGTTCTTTTTCAACCAAGCTACGTCAATTTCATTGTCGAAGTGGCCAATATTGCACACGATGGTTTTGTCGTTCATGGCCTCAAAATGGCTGCCATTTACGATATTCACGTTGCCCGTAGCGGTCACCACGATGTTTGCCTGTGGCAATGCGTTTTCCATTTTCAAAACGGCGAAGCCGTCCATGGCTGCTTGCAATGCGCAGATGGGGTCAACTTCGGTCACGATGACCCGGCAGCCAGCGCCACGGAGGGAGGCGGCAGAGCCTTTTCCTACGTCACCGTAGCCAGCCACGACGGCCACTTTGCCCGCCATCATGATGTCGGTCGCACGGCGGATGGAATCCACGAGGCTCTCTTTGCAGCCGTATTTGTTGTCAAATTTCGACTTCGTCACGCTGTCGTTCACGTTGATGGCAGGCATCGGCAGGGTGCCGTTTTTCACCCGCTCGTAGAGGCGGTGAACGCCAGTAGTGGTTTCTTCGCTGATACCCTTGATATTGCCAACCAGTTCCGGGTAGCGGTCGAGCACCATGTTGGTGAGGTCGCCACCGTCGTCGAGAATCATGTTGAGCGGCTGGCCACCTTCAAAGGCAAACAGGGTCTGCTCGATGCACCAGTCGAATTCTTCTTCGTTTTGGCCTTTCCAAGCATAAACCGGGATGCCAGCGGCAGCGATGGCAGCGGCGGCATGGTCTTGCGTGGAGAAGATGTTGCAAGAAGACCAAGTCACCTCAGCGCCAAGTTCTTTTAGGGTTTCGATGAGAACGGCAGTCTGAATGGTCATGTGCAAACAACCGGCGATGCGGGCACCTGCTAGCGGCTTTGATTGGCCGTACTGCTCACGCAGTGCCATGAGGCCCGGCATTTCAGCCTCTGCGAGTTCGATTTCTTTGCGACCCCATTCAGCGAGGGCGATGTCTTTTACCTTGTATTTAAGGGATGTCTCTACGGTTGTCATGCAATTGAAAATTTTGATGGATGAAGAAAGATGATGGACTGGGGTGGTTTGGGTATTAAGATTTCAAATCGAGGCTGCAAAGATAAAGGCTTCCCAATAATTATTTGCATAATGCCTTTTTTTCCTAGCCTTTTTTAGATAAAATGTGGTTAGGCTGCCCACTACAACCATTTATCTTCCGCAATGTTGACTTGGCATTGCATTTTTTTCTTGTATTTCCGCCAGATTATCCTCGCCCCAGGAAAGCTGCTGTTTTTCCTAATTTCGCACAGCCATTTTTACTAACTGTCAAAACCGGCGACCAGCGTAACAAACTGAGCTTAACGTTGAATTGGAAACCAAGTTGCAAATCTCAAAAAAGAGATACTTTGTTGGCTTGCGTTACCTTGCGGACGATGCGGAATGCCATTTTGAAATCGTGCCTAAGTATCTTTGGTCCCGACCTTTGCCTAACGGTCGGCTGTACATCGAGATGGCTGCAAAATAGGGAAAGGGGCCATGAGAAACTGGGCGGTGAGGTAAGGGCAAGTTTTAAACAAGGCTAAATTCATGTCATGTTGGAAGACATTTTAGGTAAAGTCACCAATTTTTTCAAGGAAAAAGAAACCGATGCGCTTCGAGAACGCCGGGTGTTGTGGGTATGCATGGGGCTTTCGCTGTTGATTTGGTTTTTTGTGAAAATGTCGCAGGACTATGAATCGAGGGGCGGGCTTTTGATGAAATATGAGCTTCCGATGGGATACACTTTCGCTGCTGAACCCCGTTCGTCGCTTTCCATCAAGTTTGCTGGCACAGGCTGGAAGCTGCTTTACATGGGCTTACTTCGGCAGAAGCCAAGCCTAAGCTTCAAGCTCGTTGCCGCCCAAAGTCAGGTCATCAGCCGGGCGGATATTTCCCAGAAAATCGAGCAAGCGCTGAAGCTGAAGCTGATTGAACTGGAGGTGGACAATGTGGGTATCCAACTCGATTCGCTTTTTTCAAAAAAAGTGGCCGTGGAACTGGACACATCCATCAGGTTCGAAAACGGCTATTACTTCCGTGAAAACATCAGCTTGTCACCCGACAGCGTGGTGGTTTTTGGTGCGCCGCAGTTGCTACAGGATATAAAAGGTATAAAAACGGAACTACTGAAAATGGAATGCCCCGAAACCGATTTTACCAAGCAACTAAAATTAGTGAACCCCAAGCCTGGGCTGCTGGAGCTATCCTCGAAAGTGACGGAGCTGCTCATGCCAGTGGAGCAATACACCGAGAAGACGTTGACCGTGCCCATCACGGTTTTCAATGAACGGGACAGTGTGAGGTTGTTGCCCTATTCGGTCGAGCTGCGCTGTGTCGTTGGCATCAGCCGTTTCAAGTCGGTTACGGCCAGCGATTTTAGGGTCGTTGCGGTCATTGATACCAGCACAGCTACCAGCACTGTGCCGCTGGCCTTGGTTCGGCAGCCGAGCTGGGTGAAGTCAGCGAGGTTTTCGCCCCAAGACGTGGAGTACCTAATCGTCCAATGACCCCATTTTTCATCACTCAAAACATATCAAATCTTTGAAAATCCTCATCACATCTGCAACGCCATTCGAACTTGCGCCGCTTCGGCAATACTTAAACGACCAATTCTGGCCGCACTCCGAAACCAGTTTCCAGCAGGATGCGCTAGAAGTCATGCTGCTCACGACGGGAGTAGGCATGGCCCTCACGGCATTCAACCTAGGCGGCCTTTTTACGAAACATCGGTTTGACCTTGCCATCAATGCGGGAATAGCGGGGGCGTACCCTGCGTCTGGGTTTGCAAAAGGCGATGTGGTGAACGTAACCACCGAGCGCTTTGCCGACTTGGGCGTGGAAGAGGCCGACGGCAGTTTCACCGACGTTCATGAGCTGGGCCTGGTGGGTGCCAACGCAAGTCCATTTTCAAATGGAACGCTGCTCAACCCTGCTACTGGCCATGATTTTTTGCCCAAAGCAAAAGGTTTGACGGTCAATAAAGTACATGGCTACCAACCGAGTATTGATGCTATTTTAAGGAAATACCCCGCCGATGTTGAAAGTATGGAAGGAGCGGCTTTTTTTCTCGCTTGCTTGATGGCTGGGCAGCCGTTTTTGCAAATCCGCTCCATTTCCAATTATGTGGAAACGAGGAACCGGGAGTCTTGGGAGATTCCAAAAGCCATTTCTTCATTAAATAGTGTTTTGGTTGAAGTGGTAGGTTCACTTGGCTGATTTAGGTTTTTTGGGGTGGAAAATGGAAAGGGGCTATAATCCACTCCAATATTTTTAGAATAAAAAAGCAGCACTTTCTTTTCACTGATGTGTAGCCGATTAGTTGGAATTTCGAAAATGATTTATTGTTTTTAAATTTTATAACACTGTTCGCCGCCAAGTTTTGGGCATGGTTGATAATCCCCTTTTGACGGTCGGCAAGAACCTCATCAACCATTATCAGCCAAAACGCTTGTTCCCAAAATGTGGCGGCGTGGGCTATAATGGCTAACCCAGATTCGGTTAAATTTCGATTTTGTTTTGTTATAAAATTTTATTTAATCATTGCCATTGTTGGAAAATTAATGAATATAGTGTATGTTATTTGTTGAAAAATTAAATTATCGAAAAAAACATTCAAAAAGCGTAAAAGACTAGTTGTGGTAAAGAAAAATGTTACTTTTGCCGTAATTCTGATAAGCAAACGTTCGATTCTACATCAACTTCAGCTTCTTATCTTATCAGATTTTCAAGAGGCACACTCTTGAGTCCTTTGCTCAAAGGATAAGCACAAATAGTGTTCTTTTAAAAATTGACTAACGTTCTGGTTACAAGTGACTCTGATGCCTGCCAATACCAATACATCCTCAAGGATTAACCATTGGGGTTTGTGTCTTTGGCTGAATCAACAATCATTGAATAATCAGAAATCTTTTCCGCTGTTAGCATGGACTATGTCTTGCGAAATGACGGGGTAGGGTCATCAAGTGAAGCAAACTGCTGATTCCAATTAGTTGATTTGCTCCAGGCAAGGTGATACAAAGGCAAAAAACAATGATAGTTGAATGCAAGCATTCAGCC
>JALOMF010000556.1 GCA_025455635.1 Saprospiraceae bacterium
ACAGAAAAAAACAACCAGAAACTCAACTGATACTCCATTTCAAAAGTTTTAACTTAAGATAAAAAATACCTGAGCGGCGCCACGGCCAGCTCGCTCAACGAGGCCCGGCTCATCGTGGAGGAAATGGGCTGCAAGGCGCATACCTACTGCGTGGCCTACCTCCCCGACGAGTTCGAGGAAATCATGCGGTACAGCTCGCACCTCGTCTTCAATTCGGTGGCGCAGTACGAGCGGTTCAGGCCGCAGGTGGAGGCTTTCGGTGAAAAAATCAGTTGTGGCATCCGCTGCAACCCGGAGTACTCGGAGGTGGAGACGGAACTTTACAACCCGGCAGCACCCGGCTCACGCCTCGGCGAGGTGGATGCGGCATTTGCCAACGGGCTGCCTGCTGGAATCGAGGGGCTGCACTTCCATACCCTCTGTGAATCAACGAGTTATGATTTGGAGAAAACCCTGGCGGCATTCGAGCAGCACTTCGGCCACCTGTTGCCGCAGGTGAAATGGGTGAACATGGGCGGCGGCCACCTCATGACCAAGAAGGGCTACGACACGGCGCACCTCGTCAGCGTTTTGAAGCAATTCAAGGAAAAATGGGGCGTGGACGTGCTGCTGGAACCGGGCAGCGCCATCGCCTGGGAGACGGGCGTACTCGTGAGCACCGTGCTCGACATCCACGAGAGCCGGGGCATCCGCACGGCCATCACCGACATCTCGTTCACGGGGCACATGCCCGATACGCTCGAAATGCCGTACCGCCCCCGCATCACGCACGTGCCGCAGCGCGGCGAGGTCGTGCCGACCACCGACCCACCCCCTGAGGGTGGCCAAGGGGAATGGCTTTACCGTATCGGCGGCGTGAGCTGTCTTTCTGGCGATTACATGCGGGAGTATGCCTTCCGGCAGGAGCTGCAAGTGGGCGACCGCCTCGTTTTCGAGGACATGATTCACTACACGATGGTGAAAACCACTACGTTCAACGGCGTCCGCCACCCCGATATTTGCATCCTTCGGGAAAATGGGAACCTGGAGACGGTGAAGCAATTCGGCTACGAGGACTACCGGAACAGGCTGTCTTGAGCAAGCCGGGTTTCAGTCCTGTGATTTTTTTTGCGAAGCAAAAACTTTGATGGCAATCGGCAGCAGCACGGGCATCCATTTCATGAGTCCTTCAAAAAATGCGCTCGCCTTGGATTGTTGGGAGCCGCCTTCCCCTTCCACCATTCCTAGGTTTTCATCGTGTTTTCGCTGGAAAATTTTCTGAAAAAACGGGATTGCCAACGGCAAAAGCAAATTCAGCAGGCCAGCAGGCCCTGATGCCATGGCAGCGCCAATTTTTTTGCCAAAGTCGCTGGAGCCAACGGGTGCTTGTGTTTCACCATCGCCTTGCTCGAAGAATTGTTGAAGGAAAGGCAGTGCCGCCAGCAGCCTGGGAAGCCAGTCGCCGCCTTGCTCATCCGCACCTAGGTAGCTGGGGTCTTGGTCGTGGCGGTTATTCAGCCCCTGCACCACTGCTGCGCCTAGGCTGATTGCACCGATGGGCAGCAGCACTTTTTTCAGCAAAAAATCACGGGCACTGTTGCTGGTTTCATTGGCGCTGCGGGCAAATTCGTGGCGGGTCTGGCGCATGATGGCCTTCAGGCGAAGCTGCTCGGCTTGAAGTTCGGCGATGGAATTGATGCGGTGGTGCTGCATGGTCAAAAATTCTAGAAAGGAAAAAGGGCGGACAAATATCCGCCCGAACCTAAATGTATTCAGCTTTAAAATTTAAAACATCTTCTTTGGTTGGGGTAAAACAGAAAAAAAGGGCACCGGAATGGCTCTCGGCGCCCTTTCAAAGCGGCTTTAGCTTGCTGAAATGTCACGTAGATGGCTCTTGGCTTTGTTTGCACCACGCTGGAAGGCGTTTTCAGCTTCTTCGAGGGTGTCTTGGGCTATTTCTGAGCCTTCCTTGATTTCTTGTTGAAGCTTCTGGCTTACTTCGGCAGCGTACGATTTTCCTTTATCAATGATGCTGCTGACAGTGGATGCCACATTGCTGTATTTGTCAGAGGCATAGTGGCGGGCTTGGTTGCCGTAGTCCGCTGCCTTGTCGGCGGCCTCATGGCGGAGCTGTCGGCCCCGGTCGGTGTTGAGCATGTAGCCTACGACGGCGCCAGTGGCTAGCCCGGCCAGAAAAATCCACCCGTTCATGTTGCTTTCAGAATTGTTGGACATGATGTTAATTTTTTAATGGTTTGTGAAATAATGAAGCTTTGCGTTGGTTTTCGGCTTGCCGCATCCCAAACATGCTCTAAATCTTTTGCAAAAGTTTCAGAACGATGAGCACCACGGCGACGATGAGCAATACGTGGATAAGATTGCCCACCACTGCCCCAAAACTCAAGTATCCGAATAACCAGCCAACGATTAAAAGGATGATGATAATCCAAACGATGTCTTTCATTGGATGTGGGTTTAATGATAAATAATATGGAGTATGGCTCCTACCTGCTCGGCTAAATGCCTTGGTGCGTAGGTTTAAAATTAGAACGGAGCACCCTGCACGATGTTCATTCGGATGGTTGAAACGGTTGGAAATAATTTAAATAATAATGTATTTTGTTGATTGTCAGATGTTTGCATCATGTAAGTTCGGATGGGTATGGGGTCATGGGGCAACGGTGGTGCCTTGGTTTTAAAAGATAATCCTGCTATTTCAATGGCTAAATGCGCTAGATTATCAATAGCGGTGAACACGAGGGCTTTTCTTTCTTTTTAGGAAGGATGCCGCATCGAAAAATCCAAATACCTACATGAATTTTCGTGGCTTACTGGTTTTCTCCAATTCAAGAATTAGTTTTGTGCGCCCAAGCATAATATCGAAAATCACCTACAGCATTTGAGCAATTTTACGTCATACCTTACTATAAATGAGCAGCAGTTTGGCGAGCTATTGAGCAGCCGAGGTGAAAAGCCGTTCCTTGTTGTTTTCACTGCCGACTGGCTAGGGGAGGGCACAATCATGGACTCCATCATCGAGGGTATTGCAGATGACTACCGAGGCAGGGTAGGCTTTTTCCGCATGGATATCGAGCAGTCCAAGAACATATCGAACCAACTCGGCATCCGCCGATTGCCAGCCATCTATTTGTTCAAGAATGGCGAAATATCCGACCATTTGTCGGGCATCGTGTCGGGCCGCACCATAGAAGCACGGATGAACGCCATGCTAGGTTGACTGGTTCATTTTCGGTTTTTG
>JALOMF010000067.1 GCA_025455635.1 Saprospiraceae bacterium
AGAAGGGACATATTTATATTGCCATCTTCAAGGTCTGGTTTGAATGTTTTTTTTAATAAAATTGGATATAGCACTGTTTTAGGGCCTAATTTCTCAAAACCAATTTCAGACTATTTCGACAATCTCTTTTCTATCAATTTAAACAACAGAAATTTCGAGTTCGACATGCTAATTAAGCTGTTCGAAAATATATTCAATGGCAAAATTTCTATCGAATCTGGTTCAAAAAAAATAATCTATACCCCAGACAAAGGCGATGAAATTATTCCAATTGAAAATGCCGCTTCGATGGTTTCAGAACTTGCCCCTTTTGTTTTACATCTACTTTTTTTGATAAATAGGAGGAGTGATAAAAGTTGGTTGAAGCCTCCCCTCCTCATCATCGAAGAACCCGAAGCCCACCTCCACCCCAAATTACAAGTGCAGCTCATGGAAATCTTCGCTGAGCTGACGAAGCACAACGTGAAGGTCATCCTTACCTCGCACAGCAATTATATGTTCAACCAATTGAGCAATATGCTCCTCAAAAAAGAGATAGCACCGGAGAAAGTAGGCGTTTACCACATGGTCATGACCGAAAAAGGCAGCATCGTAAAACCCGATATGCAAGCCACCGAAGAAGGCATCGAAGACCACAACTTCGCCGGAGTCGCCCAGAAACTGTATCAAGAACGCCTCGAAACCTACGAGGCGCTAAACGAAGATACCGATGCTGATAAATGACCTCCGGGCTGACCCATTCCTTGCTGATTACCGCTCAGATACCTGCTGCGAAAGAGGTGTTTGCGTGGATTTTGACCCTTCCACTCCGAAGGAAGATTACCTGGTGCTGAAGGTGGATGATTTTTACAACAAACAGGGATTGCCAAAGACGCCAAAATCACCGGATTGCCTAATCGTGCAGCGTTGCAAAAAGGGGCATTTTCACGTTCATGTTGTGGAATTGAAAAATGTCAAGTACCAGAGCGACCTTGACGCTGGGGATATTTGGGATAAATTCCATACCTGCCTGACCGATTTTATGAGCAACCGTTTTCGGGACTACTTTTACAACGAAAAATACGATTTTCAACTACAGTTATACCTTGTTGCTGGAAAGGTTAAAGAAAAATACACCCAGAATTATTCGCTCGATTTTCTCTTAACCTTGCGCCCATTGCAGTTTGCCAACAAGTTCTATGGTGTCCAACCCGAAAACCCCAACCCCATGATTCGGCCATGTTGAAGTTCAACTGGGATGATTTGAAAAAACGGGGTGTCTGGCTAGTGCCCCCTACCCAATAAACCACCCACTCCCATTGCGACAAACTTTCCGTGAACGTGGGCGTTGTTGAAAAATCATTTCAAAATACACAATTCAAAGCCCTTCATGAAAAAAACACTCGTCATCGGCGCTTCTACCAACCCAGAGCGGTACTCGTACCTTGCCATCAATGCGTTGAAAAAACACGGCCACGAAGTGGTGGCCATAGGCCGAAAGGAAGGGGAGGTGAACGGCGTTGAAATCCAGACAGGCCAGCCTCCGATGTCGGACATTGATACCGTGACGCTGTACCTGAACCTCGCCCACCAAGAAGCATACTACGATTATTTGCTGGCAATGAAGCCCAAGCGCATCATCTTCAACCCCGGTGCGGAGAACTACGACCTGATGCACCGTGCCCAAGAAGCGGGGATTCTGCCGATGGAAGCCTGCACGCTGGTGATGCTCGCCACGGGGCAGTTTTGATGGGCTGTCGGCCATCGGCGGTTTTTATGCCCAAAACGGCCAGTAGCCAACAGCCCATGCCTTACGCCAGCGTAGCATCCACCTTGATTTCGCAGTTCAGCAGCTTCGAGATGGGGCAGTTCTTTTCGGCATCGGCCACGCACTCAGCGAACTGTTCGGCGCTGATGCCGGGCACGGTGGCCGTGAGTTGCAGGTGCGATTCCGTGACGGCCCCATCGCCGAGCGAGATGGTGCATTTGGTCTCCAGCTTCGTGGGCGTGAAGCCAGCGCCGCCCAGCACGAAGGAGAGCTTCATGTTGAAACAGCCCGCATGGGCCGCCGCTATCAGCTCTTCTGGATTGGTGCCGATGCCGTCGGCGAAGCGGGTGTTGAAGGAGTACTGCGTCTGGTTCAGCACGGTGCTTTGGGTGGTGAGGTGGCCCGTGCCTTCTTTGCCGGAGCCTTCCCAAACGGAAGTTGCGTTTCTTCTGATTGCCATTCTTCGATTGTTTTTTGTTGAAAAAATGTGATTCGGTGCGGTCATTCATTTGACCAAAAATAAAAGGCGCAACGGCCCGCAATGTTTCGAGCGGCTGTGCAAAAACAGCATTTGCACCAAAAGAAAACAAGCAGGCATTTTGCATTCGACGGGAAGGCCCCATCTTCGCCTTTCAAAATCCATCGCAACTTGACTTTTCAACTGCAACATACCGACCCCCAGTCCGCCGCACGTGCAGGCCGCATCGAGACGGCGCACGGGGCCATCGAGACGCCCATCTTCATGCCCGTGGGCACGGCCGGGGCCGTCAAGGCCGTACACATCCACGAAGTGGAGCGGGAGGTGCGGGCGCAAATCATCCTCGGCAATACCTACCACCTCTACCTGCGGCCCGGCACCGAGGTGCTGCGCCATGCGGGCGGCCTGCACAAATTCAACGGCTGGAACGGCCCCATCCTGACCGACAGCGGCGGCTACCAAGTGTATTCGCTGGCGGCACAGCGCAAAATCAAGGAGGAGGGCGTCACCTTCCAGTCGCATATTGACGGCTCCCGCCACGTCTTCACCCCGGAGCGGGCGATGGACATCCAGCGGGAAATCGGGGCGGACATCATCATGGCCTTCGACGAGTGTACGCCCTACCCCTGCGAGTACAAATACGCCAAGAACTCGATGGAAATGACCCACCGCTGGCTCAAGCGCTGCTGCGACCGCTTCGATGAGACGGAGGGGCTGTACGGCTATGCCCAGACGCTGTTCCCCATCGTGCAGGGCAGCACCTACCCCGATTTGCGCAAGCAGTCGGCGGAGGCCATCGCCAGCTTCGAGCGGGAGGGCAACGCCATCGGCGGCCTCTCGGTCGGGGAGCCGGACGAGGACATGTACGCCATGACGGAGCTGGTTTGCGGCATTTTACCGAAGGAAAAACCCCGCTACCTGATGGGCGTGGGCACCCCGATGAATATACTGGAGTGCATTGCCCTCGGCATTGACATGTTCGACTGCGTGCTGCCGACCCGCAACGCCCGCCACGGCCTGCTCTACACCGCCAACGGCATCATCAATATCAAGAACGAGAAATGGAAGGACGACCACAGCCGCATTGACCCTGACAGCACCAGCTACACGAGCCGCACCCACTCAAAGGCGTACCTGCGACACCTCATCCAGTCGGGCGAGTACCTGGGCGCGCAGATAGCCTCCCTGCACAACCTCTGTTTCTACCTCTGGCTGGTGGGCGAGGCCCGGCAGCACATCATCGCTGGCGATTTTTTGAGCTGGAAAAACAGCATGGTGGCGAGCATGTCGCAGCGGCTCTAAGTGGCTTTTTTGAAAATTCTGAGTCAAGCCTTCAGTGGCAGCGCCAGCATCGGAATCTGGATGTGGCCAGCCACTTGCCCGGTGATGCTTTTGTCAAAAATCCGCTCGAAAACCGTGGGCCGCTCGTGCACGAACATGCAGAGCGCCGTGCCCTTCAGCCCGTTGGTGTACTCGACGAGGTCTTGGTAGAGGGAGTCTTCGGGGATGGTCAGCACCGTTTTCAGTGGGAACGGGCTTTCCACCGACATGCCCGCTGTCGCAATATTGGCGAAATGCACGACAGTGGCGGCTGCCCCGAACCATTCGGCCCATTTTTTCACCTGCTTTTTCAGCGGTTCGATTTGCTCAGGCAGCAGCGAGAACTCGATGCTTGTCAGCTCGGTCGGCTTCCAACTGGGCGGGATGGCCAGCACAGGGAGCGCCGCCTTGGTGATGAGGTTGGCGGTGTTGCTGCCGAAAATCATGTTGGCGAGGCCGCTGGCCCCGGTCGTGCCCATGACCACGAGCTTGGCCTTCACCTTCTCGAACCGGCCCACGATGCCATCAATGAAATGCTCGACGTACAGCACCTTGGCCCGCCAGCGCACGGAAGCTGGTAGTTTCAGCGCCTCGATGCGGGCTTGGCCGAGTGCTTCCAGGCGCGCTTCTTCTGCTTTTTTGCCATCCATCACGTAGTCCAAAATCTTGGGCGATTCTGAGGAAGGTGCTATCGAAATGACGTGGAGCAGTTCCACCTCGTCATTGTTTTTTTGCGCCAGCAAAAACGCTTGGTCAATGGCCTTTTCAGCCGTCGGCGAATAGTCGGTTGGAACAATAATCCTTGCCATTTGAGTCGTTTTTTATGGGGGAAAACGAACTTGGAAGCGAGTTCCCCGCTTGCTTTTCCCCTTTGTTTTGTACAAAAAACGGTCTGAAAAAACGAGGTCGAACTGAATTAAATCAGGGCTTCCCATGATTTTTGTCAAAATGGCAAATTCTCGTTCGGCGTTCGTCCCTGGCCGCCGCCACGTTGTCGAAAAACTGGCCGCCGAACGACCAGCCGCCTGTTTTTTTGTTGAAAAATATGCGCTTATGAAACCAGTCACTTCCCTTTTCCTGAATTTTTGCCTCGTGTGCAGCCTGCTAGCACAGCGCAGTACCCTGAAGGCGGACTATTTCAACGGCGTCAATTTCGACGAAAAGGTCACTAGCCGCACCGAGTACAATATTGACAAGGAATGGAACGACGTGCCGCCCGTGCCCGGCATTGACCCGCACCACTGCTCCATCCGCTGGACGGGGCAGCTGGTGGCGCCCGCCACGGGCACCTACGCTTTTTCTGCAAGGGTGGACGATGGCATCCGGGTCTGGGTCGGCGGCGTACAGGTCATTGACAATTGGCGGCTGAACGACGTGGGGCACTCGGTAGGCAGGGTGAAAATGAAGGCTGGCACGTCCTACGACCTCAAGGTGGAGTACTTCAACGCACTGGTGGAAGGCGAAATCACCTTGCTGTGGCAGTTGCCAGATGCTGAGGAGTTTGCCGTGGTCGAGCGCAAGTATTTCGAAGAAAAACCAAAGCCTGCCCCCGCCCCGGTCAAGCCTGCCACTAACCCGGTGGCCACCAAGCCCGAACTGAGGCCAACATCGAAGCCCCCAAACCCGCCCGCCAAGGTGCAGCCATCGGCTACCAAACCCGTCATTTTGCCGAAGGATACCCTTGAAAAATACATCCCCAAAAACGTGCTATTCGAGCAGGGAAAGCCCGTGATGCTCGATACTTCAAAGCCAGACCTCGACAAGCTCGCCGGGTTTTTGCTTCGCAATGCCAGCTACCAGCTCAAAATCGAGGGCCATACCGACATCATCGGCGATGCAGAAATGAACAAAACCCTGTCGGAGGAGCGGGCGCAGGTGGTGGCCGATTACCTAGCCACCCAAGGCGTCGGGCAGGAGCGGCTGACGGCGAAGGGCTACGGGAGCAGCCGCCCGCTGGTGAAGGGCAATTCCAAGAAGGGGTACCCTGAAAATCGGCGGGTGGCGTTTATCGTTTTCACGAAGTAGCACCAGGTTTTTTAATGCTTCATTAGTTGATATGCGACGAGCGCTCCCCCGTTTATGCCGAGCAGGATGTTGTTTTCGATTACCGCCACGCAGCGCACATCTCCCCGTACCTGCAAGCCCGATTGCGGCTGTGGCACATAGCGGAACTGCCCCTTTCCATCCCCTTGCAGCAGTACCCCGTGGTTGGCATCTGCCATGCCGAGGCGCAGTTTCAGGTGGCGGTCGTTGCCGAGGAGCAGGAGGTCGTCGTGGCCGTCCCCATCGGCATCCAGGACGGCGATACAATGCACAGGCGCAAACTGCGCCTGCACTGGCAATTGCCCCAATTTATACTTTCCATCAGCCCCACTTAGGAGTAGCGTCGTTTCTAAGTAATTGGCTGTTAATTGTTTAGCTTTTTTTAATTCGCCTTCGGCAAACAAGTCCGTAGTCGTCACCGTAGCGTAGCTTTTGAAATCGGTGAACCGTTTTTTGAACTTCGGCAACTGCTGCACCAGCTCGTCACGGGTTAGGTACGGGTAAGATTTGCCCTGGACATACGTGCAAAGAATCGGGTCCACCGCGCCATTTTCATCAAAGTCGGCATGGAAAAGCTCGGCAGGCTCAGCGTCCGACGCCTTGATTTGGGTGTTCGAGCCGAGGTTCCCGACGATGAAGTCGGGTCGGCCATCCTTGTTCAGGTCGGCGACCTCGATGCAGTTCCACATCCCATTGTACGCCTTCCCAAAAACCTGCTCGGTGGCAGGCCGCAGCTTGCCGCCCTCGTTGAGGTAGGCTGCCACGGGCATCCATTCGCCCACGGTCACGAGGTCTTGCTTTCCATCCTGGTTCAAGTCTGCCCACACGGCGTCGCAGACCATGCCGGCCTGCACCAAATCGGGGGCGAGCGCCTTTGTTTGCTCCGCAAAAACGCCCTTGCCATCGTTCACGAGCAGGTAGCTGGCTGGTGCTTCTGGGTAGCGGCCCGGCACTACCCGGCCTCCCACGAAGAGGTCGGGATGGCCGTCACCGTTCAGGTCGCCCACGGCCACGCAGCCCTTGCTGGCGGTTGCCTTCGGCAATGCGTTGGGGGATTTTGAGAAGCTGCCTTTCCCATCGTTCAAATAAAGCCGGTCTTGCAGCGCCGCATCGTCCGGCTGGAACTGGTGGTAGCCGCCGCTGGCCACGTAGAGGTCCAAGTCCCCATCTCCATCCGCATCGAAGAGGGCAGCGTCGGCATCCTCGCTGGCCTTGTCCGCTTCAAAAACGGGTGCGTTGGCTTTGCTGAACTGCCCGTTTTTACCCTGAAAAAACACGCTGGCCGCCTGGCCTGCTGCACCGCCGATGAAGAGGTCTTCCGTGCCGTCGCCGTTCAGGTCGCCCTTGGCCATGCACGGGCCTTGGGTGGACAGCTCCCCGATGAGCAGCTTCTGGCGGTCGAAATCACGGGATGCGGTGGGCGGGTTGGTGTAATCTATGGGGGATTTAATTGGGGTAAATATCGGCGCATATTTGGCTTTTATTGGCTTCGCCAATTGCGCATTTTTTTCTTCTAAAATCAGGTTGGAATTAATGGCTATACCCGTCCTTTTTTCTTGCTTGCCAGTTGGCCAATTAATAATCAATGAATCAATATTGGCTGTTTTCCCCAAACCAATATGCAACATGGGCGAAACGGCGGAGAGATAGCCACGAGCGGGATTTTGCTCTGCAAAAAACTGCTTGCCCCCTGCAAATACTGCTACTTTCGCTCCAAGCCCTTGGGTGTTCATGCCCTCGCCCTTGAGCGTTATTTGCAGGTAATTCCCCGCTTTTTTATCCACGATATTTTCATAAATAAAAGCGGGTTTATTGACGTTGTTTACGATTAAATCAAGGTCGCCGTCCTTGTCCAGGTCGGCATATACGGCGCCATTGCTATTGCTCGGCTGGCCCATCCCGCAAGCGGTGGTGATATTGTCGAAATGCAGTTCGCCATTGCCCCGGAATAAATAATTCGTGACGTTGGAGGCGGGCATATTTTTAATGATTTCCAGCACATCCTCCCGTTGCAGCCGCCCTTTTTTCTGCACGAAATCATCCATGTAGGCGATGAAGTCGAGGTTGGTGTAGTCACGGTTGTAGCCGTTGGTGATGTAGAGGTCACGCTGGCCGTCGTTGTCGTAGTCGGCGGCGAGGGCCGACCAGCTCCAGTCGGTGTTGGAGATGCCCGCCAGTTGGCCAACTTCCGAAAAAGTTCCGTCCCCGTTATTGAGTTGGAGCATGTTCCGCATGAACTGGTGGTAGAAGCCACTGCGCACGTTCAGGTCGAACTTGCCGTAGTTGTCGGGGGCGAGCAGGAGTTTTTGGCGGGCATTGTCCTCCGGCAGCATATCGAGGGTGATGAGGTCGGGCAGGCCGTCGTGGTTGAGGTCGGCCACGTCGCTGCCCATGCTGAACTGGCTGGTGTGGTTGATGGCGCTCCTCAATTCATTTGAAAATGTGCCGTCGCCGTTGTTCATGTACAGGTAATCCGGCACATTGTAGTCATTGGAAACATAAAAATCCGGCCAGCCGTCGGCATTGAAGTCACTGATGGCGAGGCCGAGGCCGTAGCTAAGTTCGGAGCAGTTGAGGCCCGACTTTTCGGTCACGTCGGCGAATTTGCCCCTGTCCTGCTTGAACAAACGGAGGCCCATCGTGGGGCTGCTGGCCATGAGTTGGGCGGTGGTTTGGGCCTCGTTGAGCATAGGCAGGTTCTTGGGGTTGTGCTGGAGCAGGAGCATGTCGAGGTCGCCGTCGCGGTCGTAGTCGAGGAAGTAGGATTGGTTGGAGTGGCCGGGGCTGTCGAGGCCAAACTCGGCGGCACGCTCCTGAAAGGTGGCGCCACGGCTGCCTTCCATTGTGCTGTTGATAAACAATTGGTTTCGCTTTTTTTCATCCGGTAAATTGCCTGAGTAGCAAAGGTAGATGTCGAGCTTGCCGTCGCCGTTGATGTCCACTACGTTCACGCCGGTTTTCCAGGGGCCGGGCCTGCCGCCAGCGCCGGATGCACCGGTCGCATCCCGAAAACTGAGGCCGCCCTTGCCCTCGTTGAGGTAGAGCTTGCAGTCGCCCATGTTGGAGGTGAAGTAGAGGTCGAGCCAGCCGTCTTTGTTGAAATCGCCCGTGGCCACGCCGCCGCCGTTGTAGAAGTACTCGTACATGAGGATGTTGGTGTTGGGGCCTTCGTCGAGTTGGTTGACGAAGTCAACGCCCGTTTTTTCGGGAGGGAGGAGGTTGAACAGCACGGGGCCATCGGCTTGGCTGGAGGCAGGTGAAGGGGTTTGTTCCTCCTTTTTGCAACCCAAAAATAGCAGGGAAAACATGGTGGCCAAGGCGGCAGTAGTACAGTATCTCTTCATAGTTTTTAAAAAATGGAATTCAAGGGCAATATAGGGATTTCGGGCATTTCCAAAACGACACTCCCCCAACCCCTGCATGAGGGATTGGGGGAGTTGCCGAATACGGAGAACTTGGAGGCCAGGAACCTATGCAATTCCGAGTTGTTCCAAATTCATCTTTAGTACCCCGGGTTCTGCACCAGCTTGCTGTTCCGGTTTATCTCGTCCCTGCTGATGGGGCGATAGTACATTTTGTCGTTCCAAGTACGGGTCTCGTTGTCGTTGTTGTCATACACGGTGTAAGTGTAATCGTACTTGGTTTTGTCGTGGCGGTAAGGCACATGCGGCGTTTGGCCAGGCTTCAAAGTGGCGGTCACGTTGATGGCTTGAATGATGCGTCCCAGTTGGTCGCCAATCATCCAGCGGCGGCCATCATGATAGCGGTGCTCTTCATAGGCCAATTCTATACGGCGCTCGTTGCGGATGCGGTCACGGAGGGCATCGCCAGCATCGTTGATGGCAGGCATACCGGCCCTGAAGCGGATTTTGTTGATCCATTCGCGAGCCTTGTCCTCTTCACCCAATTCCTGGGAGGCTTCTGCGTAAATAAGCGCCATTTCTGTATAGCGGATGAACGGCCAAGGAATGACTTGCGCACTGGACTGGTTATCAGGCAATGCAGGATCTGGGTCAATGAACTTACGGGTGTAGTAGTGGGTGCGGGTACCGTTCCAGTCCTCAATAGAAGATTTGCGGGTATCAATACCATTGATGAGGTTGCCATTGCCATCGTCATAGTAGCCAGTCTGGATTTGGTCAGCTGGTTCCAGCGCTGTAACGTCGGATGGACGTGGCTTCCAAGGTGCGCCATCATAAAGCACGGTTGCGTAGAAACGTGGGTCACGGCCCGTATAAGGGTCTGCTTTGTGGGCTGGGTTGTTCCAGTCGAACTTGGAGCCGTCCATCATCTCGTAGTCGTCCACGAGCTGCTGGATGGGGGTGTTGCCTGCCCAGTTGTGGTAGCCGTTCGGGCCGTTGTTGATGCCATAGTGGATGCCACCAAGCGGCCAGTTGGTTTCCTGAACAAACTGTGGCGTGTGGGTACGCTGGAAGATAAGTTCTACGGCAGCGGTGGGATCGCCAACCTTGCTCTTGCCACCCATGGCAATGGAATTGTAGTTGCTCTGGCCTTCTGCGGCAGAAACAGGGCCTGAGAGGTCAAGCTTGTAACCTGTGCCAGCATCGAGCACGGCTTTGGCGGCCTCTTGGGCAGCCCTCCAACGGGCAGCACGGTCGCCACCAGTGTAAGCAACCAAGGCAATGTCGTTGAACCCGCCTAGCACAGAGGATTTGGCCTGGGCCGTAGAAGCATCGTGGAGGTCGCTGGCTGCGTACAACAATTGGCGGGCCTTGAGTGCCATGGCGCTCAACCTGGAAGCACGGCCCGGCGTTTCAGGCTTGCCATCCAACAATGTAGCGGCTTGGTCAAGGTCGGCCACGATGAAGTTTACGCACTCTTCATAAGTGTTGCGGGCAACGGTGTAGTCCTCATTGAGGCCATAAGGCTTGGCAATGAGCGGTACCCCACCATAGTAGCGCACGAGCTGGTGGTAGTAGTAGGCACGGAGGAAGTGCGCCTCGCCGAGCAGCCTGTCACGGAGTTCTGTGTCCGCAAAAGTTGCCTTCGGAAGGTTCTCGATGGCAATGTTCGCTTGCCGGATGGCGAGGTACATGTTGCCCCACTCGTAGGTTGCGCTTTTCCATGCGAGGGCGCCTGGGCTTTCAGCACCTTCGGTGAAGGTATTGATGTTACGACCAGCGTGGGTGAACATGGCCTCGTCGGTGTAGGCAGCCAAGGCTTGCTCCTCGAAGCCGCCGTAACCGAGGAAGGAATAAACGTTGAACACAAAGGCTTCTGACAATGGGCCATCGGCCCAAGTGGCATCGCTGGAAATCCTGTCCAACGGCTTCGTGTTCAAGAAGTCATCGTTGCACGACATTGGCAGCAGGGCCATGGCGCCGAACGCAATGAAGTAGAGGAATTTAAAATTTTTCATGACAATTTTTTGATTAGAATGATAGACTTGCTCCAAAATTAAGTACCCGTGATTGCGGGTAGAATGTTCCGGCCTGATTTTCAGACTCTGGGTCAAATATCCCATGCCTGTCAAAGGTGAACAAATTTAGCGCATTAAAATAAACCCTCAAATCCCTGATCCTCACTTTATCGCTAAATCCTTTGCCAAAGGTATAACCAATTTCCATGTTTTTCAACCGGACATAATCCTTGCTGAACAAGAAATAATCGTTGTTACCATAAGGGCCACCCGTGAAATAAGTATCGCCCCGGCTTGCGAGGCGTGGGTGTTCGCTGCTCGGATTTTCAATGCTCCAACGATTGTCGTGGTTGTATTTCAGGTAGTTTCCAATATCGCCCGACTCTGTCTGTACCCTGAACAACGCACCGACCGCACCTTGAAACAACAACGAGAAATCAAAGTTTTTGTAATTGGCAGTAAATGTGCCACCAAAGAAAAATATTGGGGTAGCGTTTTTGTCCAAACGAACTTGGTCATCTGCATTGATTTTGCCATCACCGTTGTAATCTTTGAACTTCATGTCGCCGGGTTTGAGTGTGCCACTCGCTCCGATGACCTCTGAGTAGTCAATTGTATTGGCTTCGATTTCCGCTTGGTCCCTGAATGCACCATCTGACTCATAAACAAGGAACGCACCAATTGGCTTGCCTTCTTGCTTCTGGTATTCGGGAATGCCAGGCACTTCGTCCATGAATATCACCTTGTTCTTCGCATAACCGCCATTGATGCCAGCGCTCCAGCGGAATTCAGAATTGGCCTTGCTGTTGTAAACCAAATTGTACTCGAAGCCAGAGTTGTCCACTTCGCCTCTATTGACTGGCGGCAGCAAGGTGCTGATACCAGAAGAGGCTGGGGTGGAACCCGTTTCTTGA
>JALOMF010000068.1 GCA_025455635.1 Saprospiraceae bacterium
CAGGATGAGGAAAAATTGATGCTCGTGCAAGTGCCTAAGCCCCTGTTTTTCCCTTCTTCCCATTTTTTGCTAAAAAAATGCAGATACGGACACGGCTAACGATACAATTCATGCTGATAGTGGCGAGCATCATGCTCGTGGCCATGTTCTATATTCATTTTGAGTTCAAAAACCACCTCCAGAACGAGTTTTTCGGCAACCTTCGTTCAAAAGCAGTCATCACAGCGGGCCTAGCAGTAGGCAGGCTGGAGCGGGAGGGCCTGACCGAAGTGCCAAGCACCGTAAACACAGGCACCTTCACGACATTCACCGAGAACATATCGATTTTTGACAGCAATGGCCGCAGGGTACACAGCTTCAACCCCTCCCCAACCGATTTTGCGCCAGCTACGCTGAAAGAAATAAGGCAAATGGGCGAATGCCGCTTCCCGCACGGCGAGTACAGCGCCTTCGGCACCCGCTACACGTCTGCCTCCGGCAAAAACTACGTGGTCATCGCCGAGGCAGTGTTCCATGCCGAGGAGCTTCGCAACCTTGCCCGCATCCAAGTCTTTGTCTTCTTTGCCTTCTGTGCCGTGGTGGCCATCGGCGGCTGGTTCTTTGCCGGGCAGGCACTCTCGCCCGTGAGCCAAATCATGAACCAAGTGGACGCCCTGCTGCCCAGCGACATGAGCCGACGGCTGAAAACCTCCAAGAACCAGGACGAACTGGCCCGCCTCGTCGTCACCTTCAACCGCTTGCTCGACCGGCTGCAATCGGCGTTCAACGCCCAGAAGCTCTTCCTTTCCAATATCTCGCACGAACTGAAAAACCCCTTGACCGTTATAATTTCGCAGCTCGAAATCGTGCTTCAAAAAGACCGGCCAGAGGCCGAGTACCGCCAGACCCTGCAATCGGTGCTGGACGATACCCGTGAGCTGAACCAAGTGTCTGATAAACTGATGCAGTTGGCCAAAATAAACGCCTCCGGCGAGGAAGTCAATTTTGAAAAAATCAGGATAGACGAGGCCGTTTGGCAGGCAAAGTCCACCCTGCTGAAGTCGCATCCCGACTATAAAATCAATTTTGAAATCGTGAACCTCCCTGAGGAAGAAGAGCTGCTCTACGTCAAGGCTAACGACCACTTGCTTCGCACTGCCTTGACCAACCTGATGGACAACGGCTGCAAGTTCAGCCCCGACAAGAAGGTGAAAGTACGGCTATCTTTTTTGCCAGCAGGCAACTGTGCCATCGAGATACAAGACCAAGGCCCCGGCATCCCGGAAGATGAAATGTCGCTGGTGTTCGAGCCATTTTACCGCAGCCCCAAGACCGACAAGGTGAAGGGCAGCGGCATTGGCCTTTCGCTGGTGGACAGCATCATGAAGCTGCACCGGATTGACCTCAAAGTATCGAACCTCCAGCCCAACGGCTCGGTATTTCGGCTAGAGTTCCCCAACACCTAAACTGACAACTCTCTGACAATGAGCATTTTATCAAAGTATAGCAACAAGGTTTTATGGTCAACAATTGGCATCACCGTGCTCGGCCTGCTGGCTTGGCAAGGTATTTTTTCTGACAACAAAATAGTGGGCAAACTAGACCCGACCGTAAGCCTGATGCTCGAATGGCATGGCCATGCGCTCAACTCGGAGCGCTACACGGAGGGGTTTCGACCGCCAGTGGCGGCGAGGCTGTACGCCTACTCCGGCTTGGCCGCTTGGGAGGCAGCCGTGCCAGTGCTCAATGGCAATTGGACCTCCCTTGCAGCCCGGTACAAAGGGCTGCAACTACCGACACCTAGCCCTGACACCGTTTACCACTTGCCTTCGGTCTTGAACGGTTGCTACAGCACTATTTTTCAAAAATTCTTTGTCGCAGCGCCCAGAAACATCGAGCAGGAGCGAGGGGAATTGGAGGCAAAATGGGTATCCCGCATCCTGAGCGATGTAGATTCCAGCACCTACTTGGCGTCCTCCGATTTTGGCCGGAGAGTGGCGCTGGCCGTTCACGAGTGGTCAGCCACCGACACCATCGGCCACATGGGCAACCTGCACAACTACGACCGCAACTACACCCCGCCCGTTGGCGACTCATTGTGGCAGCCTTGCGAAGACTTCCCCATGCCTGCCCTGCTACCGCACTGGGGCGATAGCCGCACTTTCGTGGCTAACAAAACTGAATTCCTGGCTGCACCTATCCCCGATTTTTCTTTTGACCCACAATCCGTTTACTATGTGCAAGCACTGGAAGTTTACACGATGAACACGCCATTATCCCCTGAAAATCAATGGGTTGCAGAGTTCTGGAGCGATGATTTCCCTGGCCTCACTTTTTCATCGGCGGGAAGATGGATTTCCATCAGCAACCAAGTGATTCAAGCTGAAAACACCAGCCCCGAAAAGGCCCTGGAAACCTACCTGCGAGTGGGCCTTTCCCTGTCCGACGCTGCCGTGGCCTGTTGGGACTCCAAGTACCAGTACAACCTGCTTCGCCCCGAAACTTATATCCGGCAAGCCATAAAACCCAATTGGAGGCCGGTCGTGCACACACCATCCTTCCCTGCATACCCCTCCGGCCACGCCATGTTATCCGCAGCGGCAGCCGAAGTGCTCACCCAGCTTTACGGGCCTCATTTCAAGCTGACAGACACTAGCCACAAGGGCCGCAAAGAGTTCAAAGGGAAACCTAGGCATTACCATTCGTTTTATGAAATGGCCTTTGAAAACGCTGCCTCTCGCATCGCACTCGGCGTACACTACCGGATGGACTGCGACGAAGGCACCCGGCTGGGCCTGGCCATCGGCAAGGAAATAGCCAAGGTTCCCTTGTCGAGCCTTGAGCAGTAATCAAAAACAACGATTTAGGTGAAAAAAAATCTAACTACGAGCCTATTTGCGGGTCTGTTGGCGGTTTCCACAGCTGCTTCGCAAACGGCAGCCGACACGTCCGTTTACCGATTACATCCAAAGGTGGACATTCCGGTGGCGGCGGCGGGCATTAGCTTGGGCGCTGTGGCCTATATTGCTAGCCAAAACCTGCCCGAGAGGAGCATCGCCGAAGTGGAGGCATTGGGCAGGCCCCGGCTCATCCAACTCGACGAGCAGGCGATTTCCAACCATGCTGGCTTTGCTGACAGGGCCAGCGACTGGCTGGCCGTAGGCTCATTGGCGATGCCCCTTGCGCTCCTTGCCGATGCGCACATGCGCCGGGATGCTTTTTGCCTGGCAGCACTGGCTGTAGAGACTGGGATAATCACCCAAAGCGTCACCCTTGCCACCAAGCGCTTGGTCCTCCGAAATCGGCCTTATGTCTTCAACGATAAAGTGCCGTCTATTGAAAAAACATTGCCAGATGCTAGATTGTCGTTTTTTTCAGGGCATACCAGCACCACGGCCAGCATGTCGTTTTTCACTGCCAAGGTCTGGTCGGACTACCACCCCGATAGCCGTTGGAAGCCCGTGGTATGGGCCGGCGCAGCCACCCTGCCTGCACTGACGGGCTACCTGAGGTACAGAGCGGGCAAGCATTATTTCACCGATGTGGCGGCTGGCTATGCAGTGGGGGCATTGGTGGGGTATTTCGTACCGCATTTTCACAAACAAAAAAGAAAGCATGGCCGCAAAAGGCTGAGTTTTTCAGTTCCAGCGACCGATGATGGCACAGCGGCCATTGCGCTTCATTTCCGACCATAATCGAGGTCAGTACACGGCACGAGACCAACCACGGCACATGGCCGCCAGGTTTTCCCGACCTTCGGCAAGGCACATGTCGGGGGCAGTGCGCCACGGTTGGCGGTTGAACACCCAAACCAATTGACATCCGGGCAACGGCCTGAGAGCATATTGGAGCGGGGACGGGCTGCGCAAAATATATTGCATTAATTAATGCCATATTTTTACACCAAATGGAAACCGCACCCCCAATAATTCTATATTTGACCCGACCATTCACAACAACGCTTCATGGCCGATACCAACCTTAAAGTTCGCCTGATACTTTACAACAAGGGCAACATACTCTTGCTTCGTCAGAAAAAAAGCCTTGGCGGCAACTATACCCTCGTGGGAGGCACTATCGAGAACACCGAATACGCATTGTCTGCATTGATACGGGAGGCCGAGGAAGAAGCGGGCCTACTGCTCAAGGCCGAAGACCTGCAACTGGCGCATGTGCTGCACAAGCTCACCAAAAGCAAGGGGCACCGCATGACCCTTTATTTCAAGGCAACTGTCTGGGATGGGAAAATAAAGACTGGAGAGCCTAACAAATTCAAGGACGTGTCATGGTTTTCGCTGGAGAACCTGCCGCCCAACCTGTCAGATACTGTTCGGCACGTGCTACAAGAATACCGGGAGGGCAGGATGTATTCAGAATTCAAAGGCTAGTTTTTCGTCGGTTTGTGGCATTAGAAAAGGGGCTACTGGAAATTCCAGCAGCCCCTTTTCTTAATTTACTTTGTTGCAGAAAACCGAAGCTGTTTAGTTGCTTCCTGTTTCACTGCTTACAAGCTTCACCTTGCCTTCATTTTCTGTGCTGGTAGTAGAAGCTTTCTCACCTTTCTTTGCGCAGCAACCTGCTTTTTCACCAGCGGCGCAGCTAGCTTTCTTCTCGGTAGAAGAAACCTTGGTTGCGCTAGCGCTCTTGGTGCAGGCAGCCTTCACGTCAGATGGCGACATGTTGATGAACTTTGCTGATTTTGTGCAGTACTCAACGTTCGTCAAAGAAACTTTGCCAGTTGTTGGGCAAACTTCTTTGCGAGAGTAGCTTACCTCGCCTGTGTTGGACACTTGCTTCACGATGCTGGCATCGGCAGCGGCAGCCTTGTCAGCATCCGTCATGGAAGCAGCAGAGCAAGATGTTTTTTCGCCGGCAGCTTTAGCGGCACAGCAGGCTTTTTTCTGGGCAGTAGCACCGAATGCGAACAAGCCCATGAATGCGAACAGGAAAAATAATTTTTTCATTTTAAATTGTATTTTACTGGATGAAATGAATGAATGCAATTTTGCATCGGCCAAGATAGCCTCAAAACAATGCCAAAATTAACTGCTTAAAAACTGCCAAACAATCTTCGTTTCGGCCTTTATGACAATTTTAACCTTTTGTTAAAGCCCACGCCCCCTTGCAGGGGTGTCAAATTGTCCGACTGTTTTTTTTCATTACCTTTGGCACGAAAAATCGCATAAAGCTACACCAATCCTATTTCCCGCAAAATTTTCACCGCATGAAAAAAATTATAGCCATCATCGCCATGCTGCCACTGCTTTTCACGGCTTGCAAAACCACCAAGTACACCCCCGACAAACTGCCCGTCCGGCAAATCGTGTTCGGTGACGGCGGGGGCTTCACAGGCATCGAAACATCCTACACCCTGCTCGAAAACGGGCAGCTTTTCAAGCAGGTTGGCGTAGAGGGCAGTATGCAGGGCCTCAAGTCCATCAAGTCAAAAGACGCCAAAGCCCTTTTCGACAAGGTCAACTCCCTGCAACTCTTCAAACTGGACATCGAAAAGCCCGGCAATATGTACTACTTCCTTCGGCAAGTGACCGACCACCTCGACAGCCGGGTGACTTGGGGGGCGGGCGACTACATGCCGCCACAGGGCCTCGTCACGGTTTTCAAAGAGCTGAGGGCCATTGCGAAGCAACAAGAAGCGGCTGGCACCAAAGCCGCAAAAAGCAAGGGCAGCACCACCAATCCGAATGAAAAAAAGGAGGCTACCGTACCCGTTTCAACCCCTAAAGAAGAAAACTCAGGCTGGTAAAACCCGGCCATGGACATAGGCGACACCCCTACACGAATAGTACAACTACCTGTCAATCAATAGATGCTGCGGCTGCGGTCGGGCAGTTTCTTCATTTCCCAATTTCTTTTACATTCCAATCCTTCATGAAAAAACATTACCTAATTCTATTGGCGCTTATCACCTCCGTTCAAGTTTTTGGTCAAAGCAAGGCCATACGCCAAAAGAACACCAGCCGCCCACCCGTCCAAGCGGAAAATCTCGCCCCCATCAAGCCCATTTCCACAAATGTGCCGGTGGCCGAGCCGCTGTTTTTTGGGCAAACAAAAAGCTTCACGGGCCTGCCCCAGCTCTCCCACCCTGTAGGCGGACAGCCGTCGCTGCTCGTTTATTTGTCAAAAGAAAACGGGACGCCTTATTTGATAAAAGGTGAAATCGCCGCCGACCCCGCCAAGTCGCTCGACCAGCAGGTGCAGGACTACCTGACCGCCACCAAGTCGGTGCTAAAACTAAAAGACCCCGTGCAGGAGTTCCAAATCCAGCGCACGGAGACCGACGACTTGGGCTTCCGCCACATCCGCCTCCAGCAGCAGTGGCAGGGCGTGCCAGTACACGGCGCAGAGGCCATTCTGCACGAAAAAAACGGGCAGTTCTACCTCTTCAATGGCCGCTACCAGCCATCGCCGAAAATGGCGGACGTGACCCCAGCCATTCAGCCGGAGGCTGCCAACCTAATCGCCCTCGACCACGTGCGCAGCCATGAAAACGTGAAGCCGCTCACCAGCGACGACCTCAAGCTCGTTGACCTTGCGCAGCAGGCCACGGCCTCGCTCGTCATTTTTTGCCAAAACCAAACCGAGCCACGCCTCGCTTGGCTGGTGACGGTGGTGCCAAACATAGCTGCCCGCTACCGCTATTTCATTGATGCAAAAACAGGCGACGTGCTCAACCACCACAGCCTGCTTTGCAAAATTGCGGGGCATCGTCATGAAGTTGGCAGCTTGTCCGCCGGGGCGGGTTCGTCAGTGGGCAGTGGGCAGTCTGTGTGCAGGTCAGCAGTCTCTGACTGCCAACTGACGAACCCGCCCCGGCGGGCAAGCTGCCGAACTTGGTGGACGGCCCTGCCACGGCCAACGCCAACGACCTTTTCGGCATTTCGAGGCTCATCAACACCTACCAAGTCGGCAGCACCTATTTCTTTATTGACGCTTCGCAAACGATGCTCAACAGCAGCCAGTCCGTTTTCCCCAACGAACCCGTGGGTGTTATCTGGACCATTGACGCACAGAACACCTCGCCTGAAAACGACGACTTCGGGGCCGTACACGTCACCTCCGGCAACAACAGCTGGAACAACCCCAAGGCCGTGAGCGCCCATTTTCACGCTGAAAAAGCCTACGATTATTTCAAGAACACCTTCAACCGCAACAGCATCAATGGCCAGGGCGGCAATATCGTCTCCCTAATCAATGTGGTGGAAGACGATGGCGCACAGATGGACAACGCCTTCTGGAACGGCGCTGCCATGTTCTACGGCAACGGCGACCAAGCCTTCACCGCACCCCTACAAAAGGCGCTCGACGTGTCGGGCCACGAGATGTCGCACGGCGTGGTGCAGGCCACTGCCAACCTCGAATACCTCAACGAGAGCGGTGCCCTGAACGAGAGCTTCGCCGACGTGTTCGGTGCCATGATAGACCGGGACGATTGGAAAATGGGCGAGGACTTGACCAATACGCAGCTCTTCCCCACAGGCGCATTGCGTGACCTCAGCGACCCCCACAACGGCGGCAGCAGCCTCAACGACAACGGCTGGCAGCCCGCCCATTACACCGAGCGCTACATAGGAAACGAAGACAACGGCGGCGTGCACATCAACAGCGGCATCGTGAACAAAGCGTTTGTCCTTTTCGCCAACAATGCCAGCGTGGGCAAGGCCAAGGCCGAGCAGGTCTATTACCGGGCACTGAGCCAGTACCTGACCAAGTCCAGCAATTTCGTGGACTGCCGCATCGCCGTGGTGCAGGCCGCCACCGATATTCATGGCGCCAACGCTGCCGAAACGAACGCCGCCAAAGCCGCCTTCGATGCCGTGGGTATTGGCTCCAGCGGCGGCTCCGACAACACGAACGACATCGAGACCAACCCCGGCGACGATTACGTGGTGATGACCGACAGCAATTTCGACAACCTTTACATCGTAACGGGCGATGGACAAGTGGTTTTCGACCCGCTCACGACGGTCTCGCCACAAAGCAAGCCCAGCGTCACCGACGACGGCTCGGTCATCGTCTTTGCCGACACGGACAACCATATTAGGGCCATCACCGTCAACTGGAGCAACGGAACAAGCAGTATTCAGACCTTGTCAACAGATGCCATCTGGACCAACGTGGCCATCTCCAAGGATGGTGGCCGCATAGCAGCGCTAACCACCGACAACGACGATAGGATATTCGTTTACGACTTTGGCTTAGAGGAAGGCCAATTCTTCCAGCTCTACAACCCCACCACCGCACAAGGCGGCCAAAACAGCTACAACGTAGTTTACCCAGATGTGCTCGAATGGGACATCACCGGGCAGTGGGTCATGTACGACGCACTGAGCCGCATCAACACCTCCGGCGAGGACATCGAGTACTGGGACATCGGCTTCCTGTATGCTTGGAACGGCAACGATTTCGGCGATGGGTTTATCCAAAAACTCTACAGCAGCTTGCCCGAAAACTACAGCGTGGGCAACCCGACCTTCTCCAAAAACTCGGACTATATCATCGCATTTGATTATTTCAGCGAACTAGAAGACCAATACCAGCTCATCGGCGCCGATATCGAGCGGGGCGAGACGGGCATCATCTTCGAGGGCAGCGAGCTGCACTGGCCCAGCTACTCCCCCAACGACGACCAGTTGGTGTTCAACGGCAACCTACAGGACGGCACCGAGGTGCTGGCCATCCGCCCGCTCGACAGCGATAAAATCAATGCCGGGGGCGATGCCTTTGTTTTCGTGGAAGAAACGAGGCTGGGCGTCTGGTTCGCCGACGGCGAGCGGCCGCTTGGCGCAAACGACTTGGTTGCCCAAAACGACATCCGCCTCTACCCCAACCCAGTCGGTGATGCGTTGAACCTCGATTTCAAGCTGAAAAACATGGGCGACGTGCAGTTGCAGGTCTTCGACCTGCTTGGGCGCTTGGTTTTCTTGGAAAAAACAGTGGCGAACGCTGGCGAAAACCACCACCGCATGGCTACCAACACATTGCGAAGCGGCACCTACCTGCTTAAAATCGGCATGGCCGAAGGGCAGGCAACCATGAAGTTTGTGAAAAAATAAGCTTGCGCAAACAGGCGGGCATTGGCTTCGCTGGATGAACAAATTTAAAATCGCTTGCAGTCACTTTTGAGAGGAGGGGTTCTCAAACCCCGGTGTTCCGAGACGCCGGGGTTCGATAACCCCTCCTCTCAAAAGTGACTGCCATTTTGCTCAATCCGAACATCAATTTCAATCATGGAAATCTTCCAAAAACTGCGGACGCCGCCCATTCTAACAAATATTTAAGCCCCGATGCCCAACCATTGAAGCGCTGCCGCCTGTATCTTTACACAAAAAAACTACAGGCATGATGCGAAAACTTACCCTTGCGGCGCTCGCCCTCTTCTTCCTCTACACAGCTCAAGCCCAGCAGCACACCGTCGCACGGCGATGGAACGAAATGCTACTGACGGCCATCAGCGGCGACCTGGCCCGGCCCACGGTTCACGCCCGCAACCTCTTCCACACCAGCGTGGCCATGTACGACGCTTGGGCCGTTTACAGCGGCACTGCCGAGACTTACCTCCTGGGGAAGGAACTCTACGGCTTCAAGACCGAATTGACCTCCCTGCCCAGCTATACCGACCGGCAAGCAGCCCAGGAGGAGGCCATCAGCTATGCCGTTTACAGGCTGCTGAAGCACCGCTTTGCCAAGTCGTCACGTGCCGACCTGCTTTTTCTGGAAATGGACGGCCTCATGGCCAGCCTCGGCTACGACCCCGATTACACCAATACGAGCTACACCTGCGGGCCTGCGGCAATGGGCAACTACATCGCCCAGTCCATCATCGAGTTCGGGCTGCAGGACGGCTCCAACGAGGCCAACAACTACCAGAACGTTTTTTACCAGCCCGTGAACCCGCCGCTGGTCGTGGCCTCACCCGGCAACCCCGACGTGGCCGACCTCGACCGCTGGCAGCCGCTGGAACTGGAGCAGTTCATTGACCAGAGCGGCAACCCCATCGCCGGCAACGTACAGACCGCCCTCAGCCCTGAATGGGGCCAAGTGCTGCCTTTTTCCCTCAAAACTTCGGATGCCTCGCTTTACTTCCGGGACGGGTATCCTTACGTGGTTTACCACGACCCCGGTGCCCCCGCCCTGTACGACACGGTTGCCCCGCTTGGCCTTGATGACGACTACCAATGGAACCACCTGCTGGTTTCCATCTGGGGCTCGCACCACGACCCTACCGATGGCGTGCTATGGGACATTTCACCGAACACCATCGGCAACAACCCCAGCTACCCCACCACGCCGGCGGAGATGCGCCAGTTTTACAAGCTCGAAGACGGCGGGGACGCCAGCCAAGGCTATACCCTCAACCCCAAGACCGGGCAGCCCTACGCCACCCAGGTGGTGCCGAGGGGGGATTTCACGAGGGTGCTGGCCGAGTTCTGGGCCGATGGACCTGCCTCCGTAACACCGCCGGGCCATTGGTATGAAATACTGAACTACGTGAACGACCAGCCGAGCCTCGTGCGCAAATGGCGTGGCCAAGGCCCCGAGCTTCCGCCGCTGGAATGGGACGTCAAATCCTATTTCGCACTCGGCGGGGCGATGCACGACGTCGCCATCACGGCATGGGGCATCAAGGGCTGGTATGACAGTAGCCGCCCCATCACGGCACTGCGGGGCATGGCGGAGTTGGGGCAAAGCAGCGACCCTGCCCTGCCCCACTACCATCCGGGCGGCATGCCGCTGGTGCCGGGCTTCGTGGAGCTGATTCAGCCGGGCGACACGCTGCAAGGGCCGCAGGGGCAGTTCGTCAACGACATCAAGGTGCTGACCTGGAAAGGCCCGACGCATATCCAAAGCCCCGCCTCCGATGTGGCAGGCGTGGGCTGGGTGAGGGCCAAGGAATGGTACTCGTACCAGCGCCCAACCTTTGTCTCGCCGCCGTTCCCGGGCTTTATCTCCGGGCACTCGACCTACAGCCGGGCCGCTGCCGAGGTGCTGACGGCCATCACGGGCGACCCGTTTTTCCCCGGCGGCATGGGCGAGTTCAAGGCCGACAGGAACCTGTACCTCGTGTTCGAGGATGGGCCTAGCCAGACGCTTACGCTGCAATGGGCGACCTACCGGGATGCCAGCGACCAGTGCAGCCTGAGCCGCATCTGGGGCGGCATACACCCGCCCATGGACGATATTCCCGGCAGGTTCATCGGTATGAAGATTGGGCCGGATGCGGTGGCTTTTGCGGAGCGGTTTTTTACAAAAACAACGCCCACGCCGGGCTTGGTGGAGGAGCTTTGGCTGTACCCGAACCCTACCAGTTGCTCGCTACAAATAGAATACCCGCACGAGGGCGAGATGACCGTGCAAGTTTATACGACGGATAAAAGGCTGGTATTGTCCACGGAACTGCTGTTCACCGATAACCGCTCGGTGCTGGACCTCTCCGATCTGCCGAGTGGCGTATATGTGGTGTCAGGAATGGTGGGTAACGAAAGGCGGGCGAAGTTCGCTGCAAATGTGGTGCGAGAGTAGGTTTGGAGATGCGTGGGGGTCAAAACCCTTTTTCGGGCAAATAGCTGGTGAGGAACTCCCAAGTGTCCTCCAGTGGCAGGATTTCGATGTCGTAGGATTGGTCGGTGATGTCGATGGGGGAGGAGGACAAATCGGCCAGCAGTTTTTTGGTTGCCTTGATGGTATCCCGTTTGCGGAAGCCCTGTTTTTCCATCTCCATGACCATACGGATAAAGCAGTTGCTGCGGTAGTTGTTGTCCCGGTCGAGGTAGCGTGACTTGTACTTGGAGAGGGCTTCTACGCGATCCATGACGATGTCGTATTTTTTTTCGAGCAGGGCGATGGCCAATTGCACGATGATGATGGGATACTTCGTTGAGGAACTTGGATGCCTTGAACGCCTTCATGGGCTTGCTGCCCGATTTTACCTGCCCCGCCTCTTTCAGGAACCACAGCCAAGCCTCGAATATCTTCCAGGTTTCCTGCCAGTGCCTGGGGATTTTTGTGAAGCCCTTGTGGCTGGTGGCTTTTTGGAAAACCTCCCATGCTTCGTCGTAATGCCGGGTGTGGAGGCAGAGGGTCATGTTCAGTTCTAGGGTTTTGAACCAGTTTTGGCGGCCTTCCGTAATTATGCTAAGGCACCGCTCAATACCCGATTTGGCTTCATCGTAGCGCCCGAGGTGGATGCAACTGGCAATGAGTTGGAAAGTTATGCCTGAAATTGCGGAGGCATCTTTTACCGGCAACGCATCGAGTTTGGCCAGTGCTTCTTTGCAAAGCTCAATAGTGGCTTTATAGTCGTTTTCACACATGCATTTTGCAATTCTGAGTGAATATTCCCTTTGAACCAACTTCCGGGATATCATCTCTGAGTGCATTTCATCAACTTCCCTGATATGGCTTTCCACGATTGGCGCAATGAATTTTTTGGTGGACTTATCCCTGACATAATAGGAAACGATGTCCCAGTAACGAGATTCTACTGCCATTTCCTTAATATACAGCTTGCCTAATTTTGTTAAAAGGTCATTGTAGTGGTTGAACTTCGTCCTGTCTCCAAATGCTTGGGAATAGTGAAAAGCCAGCTTGCTACAAAGCATAATGCTCAAATGCGTGAAGTCGTATTTCAAGGTTGTAGGCAAGAGTTTTTCGGCAAGTCGAATATTCAGGCCATGAGCACCCCTTATTCCAAGTATTTCAACAGCAATAACCTCTTTGGCGCATAAGTAGTAAGTCCGCTGGATGTCCGTGTACTTGTTTTCCTTGGTATCAATAAAAAAAAGGGTGTTGATTAGCCTTTCCTTCAACGTATGCTTCAGTTTGTGGTAAGCGCCCCGGCTTCCCTCCTCGCCATAGAGCATCGCAAATGCTTCTTCGTCCGTGTTCACATCACCTTGCCGGATGGCGTCGTAGAGCTTTTGCAGTTTGGTGCCCTTGTCGCTGGGGTTTCCGATGACCTCTATTTTTTTGACCTTGTTGGCGGTGACTACTTCTGCGAGTTCTTTCAAAATCTCCATCTGCGTTGTGTTTTTTTCCTTATTGCTTCTGAGCAAAGCCCATGGTTACTAGAAAGTAGCCTTGGGAAGTAAATGTAGTGCTGGAGTGTGGATTATCCAGCCTTTTAGGTGGATTTTTTTTGTAATTATTTAGCAAATCATCTGTTAACCCTGACTTTTTATCAGAAAGCGACAAGTCTGCAATGCAAGTGTATTGTCAAACAAAGATGGGCGTATCTATATGATAATCAACCATTTATGACTTAAATACTTTTGTAAATCGGTTTTTATCGAGGTAAGAAAGGTGGCTAGACTGTCCGTGACTTGGGCGGTGGGCAGACATAGCTTT
>JALOMF010000069.1 GCA_025455635.1 Saprospiraceae bacterium
AACCCAACTGGCGGCTTCAACTGCCTGCCCGGTGGCCGTGACCCCAGCGAAGACACCGACGGCGACGGCATCCAAAACTACATGGACGCCGACGACCCTGCTGTGCAAAACCCCTGCGCCGATGCCAACAACGACGGCTTTTGCGACGTGGTAAGCCCGGTTTATGACATTGACGGCGACAAAGTCCCCGACCACCTCGACCTCGATTCCGACAACGACGGCATCTCCGACCTATTTGAAGCAGGCCATGGCCAGCCCGATGTGGATGGCAACGGCGTGATTGACGGTGCGCAGGCGGCCTTCGGCCTCAATGGGCTTTACAATGCAATCGCCTCGCACCCCGATAATTTCAACGCAACTGAAACCTACAGCCGCTTGGAATGGGACAACGACGGTGTGCCCGACCACGACGACCTCGACTCCGACAACGACGGCATCAACGACGTGGCCGAGGCTGGCTACGGTGCTTTTGACACCAACAACAATGGCCGCATCGGCGGTGGCACCAACAGTCCCGCCGTGGTCAACTCGGATGGGCTTTCCACGGTGATTGACCCAGCCATCACGGGAGTGCCAATCCCGCTGCCCCCCGACCGGGACGGCGACGGCATCCGCAACTGGCACGACCTCGATTCCGACAACGACCTCATCCACGATGTGGAGGAAGGCGGCAACCCGGACGGCGACAGCAACGCCATCATCGGCACAGGTGTACCCGTTGTGGACACCAACGGCAAAGCAATCGCTGGCGCAAACGGCCAGACCGTAGCTACGACCTCCGCTCCGATGAACAAGGACGGCGACACGAGGCCCGACTACCTCGACCACGATACCGACAACGATGGTATCAATGACGTAGCCGAAGCTTCTGGCATTGACCCCGACAACAACGGCATGCCCGGCACGGGCGCACCAGCCGTGAACAGCAAGGGCATTCCGACAGGCGCCAATATTGCACCTACCTCCCTGCCTACTGATACGGACAGCGATGGGGTACGTGACTACCGTGACCTCGATTCCGACAACGACGGCATCAACGACGTGGCCGAGGCGACCAAGCCAGACGGCGACGGCGACGGCATCATCGGCACGGGCGTACCCGTGGTGGACACCAACGGACGTGCCATTGGCGACCCGCAGGGCACGACTTTCACCACGACCTCCGGCCCGCTCAACACCGACAACGACCCACAGCCCGACTACCGCGACCTCGATACCGACAACGACGGCATCTGGGACGTAACAGAATCCTCCCCTTTAGGGGCTGGGGGCAAAGACCCTGACCACAACGGCATTCTCGGTACTGGCAACCCAACCGTGGACGCGGACGGACAGGCCACTGCGCCCAACCTAGTGCCCATCTCCAATCCGACCAACACCGACGGCCAGGGCGAGCCTGATTTCCGGGACCTTGACTCCGACAATGATGGCATCGTGGACGCTGACGAATGCCCGCTCGATGGGCCTTGCACCGATGGCGACTCGGACGGCACGCCCGATTTCCGGGACTTCGACCGTGACAACGACGGCATTGACGATGCCTACGAATGCGAGAACTCCACGCCTTGCTCCGATACCGACACCGACGGCATACCCGACGTGGACGACCTCGACACCGACGGCGATGGCTTGACTGATGCCAACGAATGTGCCGGCGGCAACCCATGCCCTGACGGCGATACCGACGGCATTCCGAACTGGCGGGAGTACACCTGCCACGCAGGTACGACCGTAGCTTCGCCCAGCAACCTGAGCAGCCCTGCAATCGCCTGCGAAGGCCAGACGCTCAATTTCACGGCAAGCAACAACGTGCCGCTCACGGGCAACGTGACCTACACTTGGTCAGGCCCCAACGGGTTCACATTCAACGGCACGGCGCCGGCCCAAGGCCCCTTCCCCGTGGCTTTGAACAACCTGACCACGGCCAATGCAGGCACTTACACCCTCACGGTTTTCACCGACAGGGGTTGCCCATCGCAGCCAGCTTCAGTGCCAGTGACGGTGACTACACAACCAACTACGCCCGCATTGAGCGTCAGCGACCCACAGCCTTGCAATGGCGAGGACGTGACACTGACCACTGCTGCCCAAGCTGGCCCGAACACCGAGTACCTCTGGTACTTCGGCAGCGTACTGCTCACCACGACCAATACGCCCAGCTTCCAGCTCAACGACGTGAACACCTCCAACAGCGGTAGCTACTCGGTGAAAGTGAGGAAGGGAAGCTGCGAGTCGGCTGCCTCGCCCGTGCAGTCCATCGTCGTGACCAACGTGCAGAACTCCACGCCAGCCCTCAGTGCAGCCGATGACGTGGTTTGCCAAGGCGAAACCATCAGCCTATCGGCAACGGGCGTGCCCGGCGGTGCGAGCTACCAGTGGTTTTTCAGCAACGGAAGCACGGTGACGCTGCTCGGCACTACGACTGCGCCTACATTTACGATAAACAATACTTCATCAGCCAATACGGGCAACTACTCGGTGGTGGCCTCGGCAGGTGGTTGCACCTCGCCCCCATCCAACATGGAGGTAGTGACCGTGGGTACGCAGTTAAACCAAGCCCCTGCCATCAACGCCAACGATGACACCCCTTGCACGGGGTCGCAACTGGAGTTTAATGCTACCATTTACCCCAACCAGAATGTCAACTACCAGTGGATGTTCAACAGTGGAAGCGGAGCGGTTTCGCTCGGCTCTACCACGTCGCCTTTCTTTGCGATAGATAATGTAAATGATTCAAATTCAGGAACTTACACGGTGATAGCTAGCATAACAGGTTGCCCAACTTTGGCGTCCAGCCCCGCCAGCATCGCCGTGAACAGCGCCTCTGTGCAGGCCCCGACTTTGGCTGTGGCCAATGCAACGATTTGCCAGACACAGGCCATCTCGCTCACCACGGCTTCGGCAGGAGCGGGTGCGCAGTACCAGTGGTATTTCAACGGCAATCCAATCGTTGCGACGAGCAACCCGTCGTTCAGCGTCTTGAACGCCACTGCGGCCAATTCGGGCAATTATTCCGTGGCCGTGATTGCAGGCGGCTGCAACTCGCCACAGTCCGCCCCGCAGGCAGTGACCGTGAACACCGTGCTGGCGCAAACACCGACACTGACCGCCAATGCTGCCAACCTTTGCGAAGGCGACAACCTGCAACTGACGAGCAGCACCATCAGCGGAGCTACGTATGAATGGTTTGTCAACAACGGCAACGGCCCCGTGTCGCTCGGCACGTCGCAAACGCCTGTTTTCACCATCAACAACGCAACGGCCACCAACTCAGGCAGCTACACCGTCAGGGCCACCGAGTCGGGCTGTGTATCGGCTGCCTCGAACGCCCAGAACATCCAAATCGTGACGCAATCGGGCGCTGCGCCGAGCCTCACGGCTTCCGCTACTGCGCCTTGTGTGGGTGAAACGCTGTCGCTCAACACGACCGCACTCGCTGGCAGCAGCGTGCAGTACCAGTGGTTCCAGAACGGTATCCTCGTCAGCACGACCGCCGTGCCGACCCTGCAACTCACGAACCTGACCCCTGCCAACAGCGGCACTTACACCGTGGTGGCCAGCAACGGCAACTGCGAAACTCCTGTATCGAATGGCCAAGCGGTGACCGTGAGCAACACGGCTGGCACTGCGCCAAGCCTCACCGCATCGGCCAACGTGCTTTGCGAAGGCGAGCCACTCAGCCTGAGCGCCTCCCCGCTCACGGGCAACAACGTGCAGTACCAGTGGTTCCTGAACGGCAACCTCATCAGCACGACCGCCGTGCCGACCTTGCAAATCCTGAACCCGACCCCTGCCAGCAGCGGCAGCTACACGGTGATGGCCAGCAACGGCAATTGCCTCACGCCAATTTCCAACCCGCAGAGCGTCAACGTGACGAGCAATATCGGCCCGGCACCAACGCTCGCAGTGGCCAACGACGTGATTTGCACGGGGGAAACGCTGGAACTCAACAGCTCCATTTTCCCCAGCAACAACGTAAGCTACAACTGGTATTTCAACAACGGCAGCAGCAACGTGCTGCTCGGCACCACCAACCTGCCGACCTTCTTCGTGCAGAACATGGACGCCAACGATGTGGGCATCTACACCGTGGCGGTCTCCGTGGGCAACTGCTTCACGCAGCCATCCAACGCACAGGACGTGGCCGTGACGAACAGCCTCAGCGGCGCACCTGCCCTCACGGCATCTGCTTCGCAGGTTTGTGCGGGTGAAACATTGGCGCTCAACAGCTCCATCTACCCCGGCAGCAACGTGAGCTACAACTGGTACTTCAACAACGGCAGCAGCACAACCCTGCTCGGTACGACCAATTTGCCGACATTCTTTGTGCAAAACATGGCCAACGCCAACGAGGGCGCCTACACCGTGGTGGTCGCCTCCGGCAACTGCACGACGCAGCCCTCGAACGCCGCCGCCGTGGACGTTACAAACGCCTTGACGGGCACGCCAGCGCTCACGGCCTCCGCCACGCAGCTTTGCTCGGGCGAGTCGTTTATGCTCAACAGCTCGACGCTGAACGTGGCCAACGCCAGCTACCAATGGTTTTTCAATGGCCAATTATTGGCCACGACGACCGTGCCCAGCTACGCCATCAACGACGCAACGGCGGCCAACGCAGGCTCCTACTCCGTGGTGATTGCCTCCGGCAATTGCACGACGCAGCCGTCGAACGTGGCACAGGTGGCCATCACCAATATGAGCGGCACAGCGCTTCAACTGGCTGCGTCCGATGACCAGCTTTGCGAAGGCCAAATGCTGACGCTCAACAGCAGCGCAGCTGCCGACAACGACATGCAGTACCAGTGGTACTTCGACAACGGAAACGGCTCGGTGCTGCTCGCCACTACCGACGTGCCTACCTACTTCGTGGGCAATGCTTCGGCAGCCAATGTGGGCACTTACTCGGTCATTGCCAGCAATGGCAACTGCGCCACGCCGCCTTCCAACCTGGAGGCTGTGCAGCTGGTCGCAGCGCCGACCCTGCTCGCCGAAACCACTACCGACCTCGGCAGCCCGGCCTGCCGTGGCGACCTCGTGCAGCTCAACGTGACGCCCGTGCAGGGTGCCACCTACCAGTGGAGCGGCCCGCAGGGCTTTGCCGCCAGCACGGCCAACCCGGTTTTGCCTTCGGCAACGGCTGGCCAAGCGGGTGTGTACACGGCTACGCTCAATATCGAGGGTTGCAGCTTCACGGCGGCCCCGGTTACGGTGCATGTTTTCACCGGAATTGATGCGGAAAACGATGTTTACGAAGTGAATTTCAACGAAAGCCTGAAGGATGTCGTGCTGGCCTTCAACGACCTGCCGGGCAATGTGACGGACTGGTTCATCAATATCGTGGAAGCACCGAAAAACGGCACGGCCACGGTGACGGACGGCTTGTTGAGCTACACGCCCCGCCGCAATTTCTTCGGCCCTGACGAGCTGGTGTACGAAATCTGCAACGCCGACTGCCCCGACGACTGCGACCGGGCCACGGTGCGCATCAACGTGCTGGGCACGAGCGAGAACAATGTCTGCTTTGCACCAAATATCATCACGCCGAACGGCGACGGCAGGAACGACAATTTCGAGGTGCCTTGCCTGGAGACGACCTACACGAACAACAACGTGAAAGTCTTCAACCGCTGGGGCGACCGGGTCTTTGACCAAGACGCCTACCAGAACAATTGGGATGGCCGCTACAAGGGCAACCCGCTGCCTCCGGGCACTTACTTCTACCTCATCCAACTGGACAAGGGCAACAGCGAGGAGTGCTTGCAGGGTTATTTCACTATCACTCGATGAAAGATTGTTGGATTGCTGGATTGTTGAAATTGTTGCACGTATCACGACAACAATCCAACAATTCAGCAATCCCAACAATCCAACAATTCAGCAATTCAACAATCAAGAATAATGAAAAAGCTAATCCATTTTCTCCTACTCAGCTTTTTGGCTGGGGGAGTGGCGGCGCAGAGTGACGTGCAGTACACGCATTTCACCTTCAACAAACTGGCCTTCAACCCCGGCTACACAGGGGCGAAAGGCTCGTTCGATGCCTTGGCGCTGTACCGCAACCAGTGGTCGGGCATAGACGGGGCGCCCCGCACGGTCCACATGAACGCCCACACGCCCTTCGCTGGGCAGCGCAACGGCATGGGCATCGCCGTCACCGCCGACGAAATCGGGAAGGTGAGCACCAATTCCGCTGAAATGAGCTACGCCTACCGCATCAAATTGGGCGAGTCGAGCACCCTGAGCCTTGGCGTGTCGGGCAGGTTCGAGCAGCTGCGCATCAAGTGGTCGGAGGCCGATGCCATTGACCCCGACGACCCGGAAATCCCGCAGGGCGACGAGACGGCATTTGCTGCCAACTTCGGTACGGGCGCTTATTTTTTGGGCAAAAAATTCTACTTCGGCCTTTCGATGCCACGCCTGCTGAAAAGCCCGCTTTACCTCGACCGTAGCGACCGCAATGACAACCCCCGCACCACCTACGTGACGGGCGGTTTCAGCACCTCGCTCAACAGCAATATCGAGCTGGTGCCTTCCATGATGTTGAGCTACAACCCCGCTGCGCCTGTGGACGTGGACCTGAACGCCAATTTCATCTTTATGAAAACCTTCTGGCTGGGCGGCTCGTACCGCCTCGGCGACTCCTTTGACGCCCTGGCGGGCATGGAGTTCGGCAACGGCCTGCGGCTGGGCGTCGGCCTCGATTTTACGCAGTCGGAACTGCGGAAAGTCACCAACGGAAGCTGGGAAATCATGCTCGGCTATACGTTCAAGTGCAAGTCGTGCGACGTGAGCCACTTGCGGTTCTTTTGATTGTTTGATTGATGAATTGCTGGATTGTTTGATTGTTAGATTGCTTGATTGTTTGATTGTTAGATTGTTGCTCGTACCACGACAACAATTCGACCATCTAACAATCAAGCAATCTAACAATCCCAACAATCAAGCAATCAAGCAATCTAACAATCCCAACAATCAAGCAATCCAACAATGAAATTATCAGCTAAAATACTCTTTGCGCTGCTGCTGCCTGCGGGCTGGGCAGGGGCGCAGTACGCCACTGGCGTGAAATACCAAGCCCCGCCGATGGGCAGTTACCAGCTCGTGAATGCGAAGGACATCAACACGCAGTTCCTCGACTACTGTGCGGTGCCTTACCAGAACGGCGTGATGTTCACCTCGGCACGGGGCGGCAAGAAGGTCTTCGTCTGCGATGAGGACTTGGTTTCGGGCCGTTATTCCGACCTCTATTTTGCGAAGGAAGACGCCGAAGGCCGCTTCTTCTCACCGGACATGGTGCGGGGCGACATCAACGGCAAGTACCACGACGGTGCGCCGACCTTCACGCCGGATGGCCAGACCATGATTTTCTCCCGAAACAACGGCTCTGGCACGAACAGTAAGGGCGTCATTGACCTGAAAACCTACGCTGCCAAACACGTGAACGGCAAATGGGAGCAGGTGGAAGCGCTGCCGTTCAACAACGACAATTACTCGACCTGCCACCCGACCTTGACCGCCGATGGTAAAATCCTGTTTTTCGCATCCAACCGCCCCGGCGGCTACGGCGGCATGGATATCTATGGCGTGAAAAAAGAAGGCGAAACATGGGGCACTCCCATCAACCTCGGCCCCAACGTGAACTCGGTGGGCGACGAGATTTTTCCTTTCGTGACGGCGAGCAACAACCTCTATTTCTCCTCCGACGGACGGCAAGGGATGGGCGGCCTCGATGTTTATTCGGTGATGATGCTGGACCTCGAAGCCAGCCAGGCCATGCGCCTGCCTGCGCCCATCAACTCCTCGCACGATGATTTTGCCTTCACTTCCGACAAGTCGGAATTCAAGGGCTACCTGACCTCCGACCGCCCAGGCGGCAAGGGCCAGGACGATATCTACCGCTGGAACTTCAACGGGGTGCGCCCCGTGCTGGCCAGCATCTGTGTGGTGGACAAGGCGACGGGCGTGCGCATCACGGATGCCGAGCTGAAAATCCGTCCAGCGGAAAGCGCTACTTGGGGCACACTGGACGAAATCAACCGTGCGCCGGAGTACGTCGTGCTGTACACCGAGGGCTTCTCGGTGCAAGGCCCGATAGCAAAAAGCTGTGAGGTGAAAGTGCCCGTAGTGCCCGGTGAAAACTACTACGTGGAGGTGAGCAAGGACGGCTACCAGCCCGTGCGAATCCTCGTCACTTCGACCGAAATGCTGGCAGCGCCGGAGTACCTCGTGCCCATCGAAGCGCCGAAGCTGATGAGCTTCACGGGCGTGGTGCGCAACCGTGCGACGGAAGCGCCCGTGCCGAACTCAACGGTGAAGGTGTTGGACAAATGCACCAACAAACTGGAGGAACTGACCACGGACGCCAACGGTAATTTCAAGTTCACACTGGACTGCCGCTGCGAGTACGAGGTGATGGCCACCAAGTCGGGCTTTACGAAGGGTGAAAAACTGTGGAAAACGGGCGAAATCAACTGCTCGGAAGGCTCGCCAGCAGTGGCCATGTACATCGCTCCCGAAGCGCCCGAAAAGGCGGCCAACCCAGTGCTGGAAGTAGGCAAAACCATCGAGTTGGAGAACGTGTACTACGACTACAACAAGTTCTTCATCCGCCGGGACGCCGCCGTTGACCTAGACCATGTGGTGAGCTTGATGCGGCAGTACCCAAGCCTCGAAATCGAGTTGGGCTCGCACACCGACGCCCGTGGCTCCGATAGCTACAACGAGTGGCTCTCGCAGGAGCGGGCCAATGCTGCGGTGAAGTACATTATTTCAAAAGGAATCAGCAAAAACCGCCTGACGGCAAAGGGCTACGGCGAGTCGCAACTGACGAACCACTGTGCCAACGACGTGGAATGCGACGACGCCACCCACGAGCAAAACCGTCGGACGGAAATCAAGATTACGCGTTTGGAGGAAAAAGGCGTTAGGTATTAAAGGGGATTGGTTGCGAGTGGTTGGTTGCGAGCTTCGAGTTGTTCGCAACTATATTCCCGACCCATAATCGAGTATTTCAAACGTGTGGTGCCTGGCAACGTGTGGTTGCTGGGCATTTTTTTTGGGTTATTGGTTTCAGGTTTTTGGTTCCTAGGCGAGGGGCTGATATTAATTGCTGGGGGGATGTTCGCCGATGGAGAAAAGTGCCCTGCGAAGGTTAAGCAGTGACTGGCGGTTCAGTTGCAATGCTAGCGCGGTAGCCCTGCCAGTCGGTGAAGTGCCGATTATTTCAAGGGAGTTGTTGCTCCAAGCAAAATTGACGTGCCAAGTGTCGGTTCTGGGATTGAAAAGCGGAACCTCAATGCCGGAGACGGGGTCAACGGACGCCGTTTTGTTGGACTTTGGGTTATTGCAGCCATCGCATGAGTATGCAAGGTTTTGCTCGATGGTTTTGCCGCCTTTGCTGATGGGTAGGATGTGTTCGACCTCAAAAAAGCCGGGTGCGAAATCAACCGGCGTTTTGCAGTATTCGCAGCGATGGGCAGCACGCTCGGCCACCAATTTGCGAAGTTTGGCTGACACTTTTTGCTCAGGCATAAGCAAGTGGAGCTTGGATGCCAAGTTGTTTCATCAGATTTTTGACTTCAACACCCCTCAATTTGGCAAGTTCAGCCAAGCTTTCGAGCCGCAGCACACCGACTTGCTCGACTTCTTCGACCATGTTGGCCAGTTCCTGGGCTTCAGGTTCGGTGAGCGAAGATTGTTGCCGCTTTTCTTTCAAGGCAAGGTATTTCTGGCGGTGCTCATCGGGTAAGCCTTTGTTGATTTCAGAAAGCAATTCAAACTCCCGCTCAGAAAGGTGGTGGGTCTTGCGGTGGGCCAAGAGTGTGCCGACCCGATTGAAAAAGGTTTCCAATTCCTTCACGTCCAATTGGGAGATGCCGTTCAGGATTTCGCTCAGCTCGACTTTTACCTGTGGTTTCAGCTCTACGATGGCCATTGTTGAAACGATTTTTTACAAAAGTACAATTTTTTTGATTGGGTTTCAGGCTCATAATTAATTGAAAATAATTCTTGTCCTTCGTCAAAACAGCGTTCCTCCACATCCTGCGGGACTAGCGAACCTGGCCATCCTGCTGGGAATGCCCGTGACGCAGGTCAACCTTGTTTTTGGGCAGTGAGATCTTTTGACTTACAACTGTTCACTTCGAGCATGACAAAGCAGCACAAAGCACTATGCACAGCGGGGCGTGGACGGGCATGGTGAAACTTGAAACCCTGAAACCCTGAAACCGTTTTACCTTCGCCCCAAAAAAATCCATGTCCAAACCCGCCACCGTCGTCTTCGACCTGCGCCGCTACCTGCCCGGCGGCTGGTACCTGCCCGCTGCGCACATCGTCGGGACGGACGCCGACGGCACGCTCAACTTCCTGCTCCAGACCGCCTCGCCCATCACCATCCCCGGCTATGGCATCGAGCTGACGCCGCTGCTGGCGCAACTCTTTGACCTCATCGAAAGCCTATCGGAAAAGGCGCTGGAGGCCAAGTACAACCCGCCCAAGGGCAAGCCAAAACCCCTCGACGAACTACTGCAAAACGAGGACATCAAGCGCCTCGCCGATGCCTACGTCCACCGCCAAGTGGATGTTTTCCTTCGGAAAATAGTGGAGCACCGCCTGCCACTCACCTTCATGGCCGCCAAGAAAGTGCTGATGAAGGACGTGCTCGTGCGCCACCCCGATAGCCCCATTATCCCGCATTTGATTTTCCGTAAAACCAAGGATAAAATCATTTACCGCCTCAATTTCACCACCAATGAGGAGCGCTGGCTGGTGCGTTGGAAGCAGCCCATCGTGCTCACCAACAACCCCGGCTGGATACTCGTCGGCGATGTGCTGTACCCGCTGCCCGGCCTGAACGGGAACATGCTCAAGCCTTTTATGCAAAAGGACGAGCTACCCGTGCCGAACCATACGATGAAGGAGTATTTCCAAAAATTCATCCTGAAAGCGGCGGAGCGGGCGGAAATAGAGGCCGAGGGCTTTGAAATCACCAGCACCCGCAAAATCGAAGGCTGTGACCTCACGCTGACCAAGCACCTTTTCAAGGACGAGTGGCTGCTGGCCGTGCAGTTCCGCTACCTCGGCACCCAGTTCGCCCAAAACGACCCACGGCAGATGCGCACGGCGCTGCATTTCGATGAAACAGGTGAGGTGCGGGTGATGCAGGTAAAACGGCAGCAGGAGGCGGAGCAAGTCTATCTCGACAAGCTGGCTGGCTTCGATTTGGCGCAAACAGAAGGCAGCCTTTGGCAAAGAAGAAATAACGAAAGCACGAAACAGGCAAGCGACCATTTTTACCAGATGATTGAATGGTTGCGGAGCAATACGGCGGCCTTGGCTGAGGCGGGTTTCACGCTCGATACGCCTGTTTTCGAGGATAAAAAAATCAGCCTTGCCCCAGCGGAATGGACGCAGGAAATCCGGCAGGAAAACGACTGGTTTGACCTTCGAATCGTGGTCAGGGTGGGGGAGTGGGAGTTCCCTTTTGCCCGGCTTATCCACCATATCCGCACCGAAAACCGCTGGTACGAGCTGCCCGACGGCTCGTTTTTCATCATCCCGGAGGAGTGGATGGCGAAGTTTCATGGCCTCGCTCACCTCGGCCAATTGGATGGCGATGAACTACGTTTGGCAAAGGCGCAACGCCCTTTGATTGCGGAACTCGGATTGCGGATTTCGGATTCGGAGACTGCTGAACCCATCAATTTCGAGCCGCCATCACTGTTAAAAGCGACGCTTCGACCTTACCAATTGGAAGGTGCAGCTTGGTTGGCCAACCACTACCGGGAAAACCTCGGAGCTTGCCTCGCCGATGACATGGGTTTGGGGAAAACGCTGCAAACACTGGCGGTTTTGCTCCATGCGAAAG